>JAYVLG010000172.1:0-38067 GCA_043759595.1 Sulfurirhabdus sp.
CTTGAATCAAACTATACTCTTTTTCACCGGGACCTTCATCCTCTTTCGTTATCTTTTCTCTATTTGTAACAATTGGTTACGTTTCCGGATGAGAACTAGGTAGCAATACTGATAAAATGCGCTTTTCATCTTTCATGAAGCAAAAAACAAAACGGGCCCACATCACTGCGAGCCCGTTTTGATACTGCTTGTATTGGTGGTGATAAGTGGACTTGAACCACCGACCCCAGCGTTATGAGTGCTGTGCTCTAACCAACTGAGCTATATCACCAGAAACTTGTGCTACAGTCTTACTATTTTTGGCTATTTGCCAATAAAAATAAAACCGCTAAAAACTTAACCGGGCATATTCACCAGCTATACGCTAATGATGTACGGTGAACGAAGAGATGATTAACCAACCAACCTGACCGCCAAACCAAACCGACCCTGCAAGGGGATAGAATATTGCCAATAAATGGTTTTATTGTCAAGCTTTTGGCAGTTATTTCTCCGTCTCTATTTCATGGGGCATACCGGTAGCCCACCCTTGCGCGTAGTCTACGCCAATCTCTCGCAATTTTTCCAGAATGGATTCTGTTTCGACAAATTCTGCAATCGTGGAAATCCCCATCACATGTCCTATTTTATTAATAGCCTCTACCATTGCCATGTCTATTGGATCCATCACCATGTCTTTGACAAAACCGCCATCAATCTTTAAATAATCTACCGGAAGGTTTTTCAGATAGGAGAATGAAGAAACACCGCTCCCGAAATCATCCAGAGAAAACCGGCATCCGATGGATTTTAACTCTTTGATAAACTGACTGGCCTGCTGCAAATTCGAAATAGCCACTGTTTCTGTAATTTCAAAACAAACCGCACCGGGCGGAATCCCGGATACATAAAACTGATCTGTGACAAAATCCAGAAAAGTTTCATCGTTCAGCGTCGCGCCAGACAAATTGACGGCATACATGCAATCCACTTTTTTCGCTTGTGTGTGTCCACCCTGTTTGCGTTTTTCTGTGAAATGCCTGTCCAGAAAAACAAACAATGTTCGAATGACCCATCGATCAATGTTCGGCATGATGCCATATCTTTCTGCTGCAGGCATAAAAGCACCGGGAAGTACTACATTACCGGCTTCATCCTTCATCCGGATGAGTACTTCATAATGTTCAGCACCACTACTCTCCGCCGCAATCGGTACAATAGGCTGACGGTACAGACAAAATCGTTTTTCCTCAAAGGCACGGGTAATTTTTGATACCCATTGCATTTCTCCATGCCGTTGAGTCAATCCAATATCGTTCTTCTGAAAAATATGCACCCGGTTACGCCCGCTGTCTTTTGCCGCATAACAAGCCATATCGGCTGCACTGAGTACACTTCCCAAATCTCCGCTTTCCGCGTCCACTACAACCAAACCGATGCTGGCACCAATTTCAAAGGTTTTATCTTCCCAGACAAAGCGCCAGTCTTTAATGACCTGACGCAAACTGTCAGCGATACGCAATGCCTGATCTAGCGGGCAATACTCCAGCAGCACACCAAACTCATCTCCTCCCAGCCGTGCCAAAGTGTCGCTTTCACGCATTCTTTCATGAATAATCAAACTTAATTGCCGGAGCAACTCATCTCCTGCTACATGACCACAGGTATCATTGACGATCTTGAACTGGTCCAGATCCAGGTAAAGCAAAACATGATTCCCTGTCCCTTCTTTTGCAGCAAATAACGCCCGAGACAAGTAGCTTTCAAATTCCCTGCGGTTTAAAAGCCCTGTTAGCGCGTCATGACTTGCTTGCCAAGATAACTGTCTTGCCATTTTTCGCGCGTGGCTCACATCATGAAAGACCAGCACGACCCCCACTATGCTGCCGTCTCTGTCACGAATAGGCGCTGCGGTATCCTCAATGGCGATTTCCTTTCCTTCGCGGTTGATCAGCAGAGTATGGGGTGAGATCCCGATCACCCCCCCTTCGTTGATACAGCGTTGAACGGGATTCTCAATCGGCTCTCCATTCACCTCGTTAACAATATGAAATACTTGTTCGAGGGCCTTTCCCTGTGATTCTTCGTGCGTCCAGCCAGTTAACAGTTGTGCAGCCGGATTCACATAATCAACCCTGCCTTCTGCATCTGTAGTAATCACCGCATCACCAATCGAATGCAATGTGACTTGAGCACGTTCTTTAGCCTGGAACAACTGCGCTTCCATCTGTTTCCGTTCGGTAATATCTTTACCCACTGAGATCACGCATGGCTCACCATCGATTTCCCCCAGCTCTGCAGAAAAAAGCAACCATTTTTCCTGACCAGCTTTGTTTGTCACCGGAATTTCCTGGTCTCTGACAAACCCTTGTGCTATCAATGCCTGCGACATCTTCGCGCGACTTTCCACACTCCAGACACCCAGTTCAATGGTAGTCTTGCCAATTACTTCTTCTCGCGTATAACCATACTCTTTCAAAAAATTATCGTTAATATCCAGAATTCGCCCATCGTGTAATCGACTTATACACGTTGCATCCGGACTGGAATGAAATGCGCGATTAAATCGCTGCTCCGATTTACGCATTTTCTCTTCGGCTTTTTTGCGTTCCGTTATATTTCTTGCGATAGATAACACGGTTAATCGCCCATCAAACTCAAATAAGTGAATATTCACTTCCACGGGAATTTTCTCCCCCAGACGGGTTACATGGGTAGTCTCCATCATATAACTGTTTCCAGACGCCGGATTTTTTCCAGGCCAGGGGATTTTTGCAAAATCATCCGGCACTAAAATGTCCAATATTGAACATTTGAGCAACTCTTCTTTTGAATAACCCAGCCGCTGACATGCGATTTCATTGACCTCAATAAACTTTCCCGGCTTTCCTTCTGGCGTAAGGTGATAGACAAAAATGCCATCCTGCCCACTATTAAATAAGGCACGGAAGCGTTTTTCGCTTTGTTCTATGCGTAATTTATTTTCCACAACCCGATCCACCATTTGATCAAATACCTGACCAAAATGGGCAATCTCATCCGCCCCTTTTAACCCTGTTCTGGCATGTTCATCACCGGAAGAAAAACGTTGCGCAACAGCCACAACTCTTTCAACCCGTCGCGTCACAAAATAATGAAACAGCAGCCACAACAGCACAGCAAGCAGTGCTGTAAAGACGCTAAACTGAAACACTTGTTCATGCACCCGCTGAATGGCTTTCATTTTTGGGACAACCAGATCGCGCCTCATATACAACAAACCTGTGCGCGCAGCCACGTTACCCTGAGCAGCATCCAGCCGGATCGGATAAAACCCGTCTGCTGATTTAGCATCCAGCGTTAAATACACATAATGTTCATGAAGATTTTTCACATTTGCGATGATTTTATTTCGAATTGCGGCCTGTACTGGAGTAACTGCTGGCAAAACCGCATCCAGTGTCTTGCCTATCGACTCACGTTGTATTGAAGCAATGACAATTCCATTTTCATCAGTCAGCTCCGCAAATTGAACGTTTGGATCGGTCACCAGATTCGCTAACACATCTTCTGCACGAACCATTTCTTTGTTATGAAGCAAATACTCAAAACGCTCCTGAAGCTTCAACATTTGATCGGAAAGGCTGATCATTGCGCTCTCTTCTACTTCCTTAATTTCCAGTTTTTTACCATAGGTCAGGCTATACAGAGCTACTCCGACGGTAAAGACGAAAAGTAAAAAAGGAATGAATATTCGCAGCGGTAAAATCATCGAAATGTTCACATTATTGTTAAAATAATTTTCGAAGAAGTTGCAAGAGCCTGTAAAACATGGCTATTTGCAATATGTGCAGCCAAATGGAATATTTTATCAGGGTGTTATACAAGCATGTGGGCACTGCCAATTGTACTAGGTAAGAAGAGTCTGTTATTACTTAAACGCCCGAATTGAATACTACGCAACACACCGAAATAATGCAATGCTGAATATGATCAAGCCATAACTGGCATGATGAATGGGGGGTCTAAAATATTGAAAGGTAAGCCCCGCGCTCACCAATTTTCAGACAAATTATGGCAACTTCCTGTGATTTTTGGAGAAGATGCCAAGGCGCTTCCTTGGCATTGAAAATAAAAAAGACTAATACATTGAGTTAAGCAACCCAAACGCATTAGCCCTTTAACACTCAGTATTTAATGGCGAAACTACACGTCAGCAAACACTGCTAAACATTAAAACGGAAGTGCATCACATCCCCATCCTGCACGATATATTCCTTGCCCTCAAGGCGCATCTTGCCGGCTTCTTTAGAGCCTTGCTCACCTTTATAAGCGACGAAATCCTCATAACTGATCACTTCTGCACGAATAAAACCTTTCTCGAAATCCGTGTGTATCGCAGCAGCTGCGCGCGGTGCGCTATCCCCTTTGTGAATCGTCCAGGCACGCACTTCTTTTACGCCAGCAGTAAAATAGGTTTGCAGTCCAAGCAAGCTGTACGCAGCGCGGATCAACCGGTTCAAGCCGGGCTCATCCAGCCCCACGTCCGCCAGAAACGCCTGCTTGTCTTCGTCTTCCAGATCAACAATCTCAGCCTCAAGCGCCCCGCAAATTGCTACAACAGGGGAATTTTCCTGATCGGCAAATGACCGTACACTGTCCAGAAGCGGATTATTTTCAAATCCCTTTTCATCGACGTTAGCCACGTACATCGTCGGTTTTGCCGTCAGTAAGCACAAAGGCTGCAACAGCTCTTTTTGCTCATCATCCAGATCCAGGCTGCGCACAGGCTTCCCCTGATCAAGATGACTGCGCACTTGCTCCAGCAATGCAGCAAGTTTGGCTGCATCTTTATCCCCGGAACGCGACAACTTGCTGCTGCGATGTACCGCCTTTTCCACTGTCTCAAGGTCGGCCAGCGCCAGTTCGGTATTGATAGTTTCGATGTCAGAAAGCGGATTGACCTTTCCTGCCACGTGCACAACGTTCTCATCCACAAAGCAGCGAACCACATGGGCTATCGCATCCGTCTCGCGGATGTTGGCAAGAAATTTATTACCCAGACCCTCCCCTTTTGAAGCGCCCGCAACAATTCCTGCAATATCCACAAATTCGACAATGGCAGGCTGGATTTTCTGCGGCTTGACGATATCAGACAACGCAGCCATTCTGGGGTCAGGCACTTCAACGATACCCACATTGGGCTCGATCGTGCAAAAGGGATAATTTTCCGCCGCAATACCCGCACGGGTCAAAGCATTGAACAACGTGGATTTACCCACATTGGGCAAGCCGACGATTCCGCATTTCAAACTCATAACATTCCTTTAAATATCAATACACCACTGATCCAAAATAAACATCTGGCCGCTCGCCAGCCAGATTTATGATGCTATTGGAAATAATCTCAGAGTTACAACATTGCCAATTCCATACGGGAATTAACAATTTTGACTGAATTCTGTGTAAAAGAAGAGCATTGTAACCTTTACAGATCGCTTTATCCAAAAGCGACGTATACCCATTGAACTAACTTTTGAAATTAGTTTTGTACCATAATACATCCAGTCTCATTCAGTTATGCCTCAACTTCCGGCAGCTTACACCTTACATATCAGACACCAGCAAAGCTCGCTGTTTCTCGTCCAGATAACACCATTCACCTTCTTTCAACCCCAGCGCTTCCAGCGTTAATTTGCCAATTGCTGAACGTCGCAATGCAGTGCAATGATTTCCGGCAGCCGCCAGCATGCGCTTTACTTGATGATACTTACCCTGCTCCAACACGATTTCCAGCTGATGCTCGTCCAGCTTGCAACAAGTCAATGCAGCCAGCGGTGCAGGCTCATCGTGCAGCTTCACACCAGCCAGCAGCTGCTCAACCAGTTCAGGTGTCACCGGATCAAACGTCGTAGCCACATAAATCTTCGGGACATGCCGTTTGGGGGATGACTGTGCGTGGATGAAAGCGCCATCATCCGACATCAGCAACATCCCGGTTGTATCATGGTCAAGCCGCCCCACCGGTTGCACATCACGCCAGGTGCATTGCTCCGGTAACAGGCTCAACACGGCAGGATGGTGGCTGGGTTTTCTGGAGCACTCATAATTGGCAGGCTTGTTCAGTGCAATATAGACATGTTCACGATAAACCCACGATTCATCAAACAGCGTAAATGCCAGA
This sequence comes from Sulfurirhabdus sp., assembly GCA_043759595.1. Classification (GTDB taxonomy): domain Bacteria; phylum Pseudomonadota; class Gammaproteobacteria; order Burkholderiales; family SMCO01; genus Sulfurirhabdus. The sequence continues at coordinate 6,143 of JAYVLG010000172.1, forward strand.
CCAGCCGTTTCAAAAACGGCACGAGGGTCTGTCACTATTTCGCCCGCGATGGAAACTTCCCCTTCGCTAATCAGTTGGCGACACCACTTTCGGGTGCCAAAACCCTGTGATTTGAGAATGAGATCCAGCGATAGTTTACTCAAGGCAGCCTCAAGTACTTTCCGGTTTGGGTTTGGTGTGCAATTTGAGCATTGCGGCAGAAAAATCACCCGACAGTAATTGCGGCAACCCGGCAAGACTGGCGTCAACAGCGTCATCTATCAGCGCCTGTTCTGCGCGCTGCGGCGCATTGAGCACAAAATTTACCACTGCGCTGCGGTCACCTGGATGGCCGATACCCAGACGCAGACGCCAGAAATCAGGCGTACCCAGCTGAGCAATAATATCCTTCAGGCCATTATGCCCACCGTGCCCGCCCCCTTTTTTCAGGCGCACCGTGCCTGGAGGCAAATCCAGTTCATCATGAACGACCAGTATTTCTTCCGGGGTGATTTTATAAAAACTGGCTAATGCGTTGACTGAGCGCCCACTCAGATTCATAAAGGTTTCCGGTTTGAGCAGCCACACTTCGTGATTTCCGATAGCCAGCCGTGCAGCCAGTCCATGGAACTTTTTTTCAGCCTTGAAACTGGCAGACTTTGCTGTGGCAACAGTATCCACCCACCAATAACCAGCATTGTGCCGTGTGGCCTCATAATCACGTCCCGGATTACCTAAACCGACAATCAATCGGATTCCAAGCATCGCATTCCACCCTGTACGTTTCCGCACAAATAAAAAAACCCGTCATCCACCATGCTGCTAATGCAACCATGGATGACGGGCTTATACCACAGCCAATTTTTTTAGGCCTTAGGTTCTTCTGCCTTACCTTCAGCTTCGCCTTCAGATTCAAGCGCACCGCGTGGGATATGGATAGTCACAACAGCTTGTGTGTCACCTGATTTTGACAATTCAACACCCTTCGGCAATTTAAACTCACCCAGGTGAATAGAATGGCCAGCAGCAAGGTTTGCCAGATCCACTTCAATAAACTCTGGCAGATCTTTTGGCAAGCACACAACATCCAGTTCATTCAGGATGTGGGTTACTTTTCCACCAGACAGTTTCACGCCAGGAGCGATCTCATCATTGATAAAATGCAATGGCACTTTCATGTGAATCTTCTGACCCTTGGCAACACGCTGGAAATCCAGATGCAGAACCAAAGGCTTGAAAGGGTGCATCTGGATATCACGCAATAATACTGGCTCTTTTTTTCCATCCAGAACCAGTGACAGGATAGAAGCATGGAAAGCTTCTGCCTTCAGCTGATAAAACAGCGCATTGTGATCCATTTCGATAGCAACAGCATCTGTCTCGCCACCATAAACCACACCGGGAAGCCGGCCTGTGTTACGCAGGCGGCGGCTCGCACCCTTGCCCTGCAGTTCACGCTTAACTGCGATAACTTCGATAGTCATTTTACTTCTCCAAAATAAGCATTATCCGCGACCAGATAATGCTGTTACAAAGCGAAGATGGCCAATTAAAGGCCATCTTCGCAAAACTCATTCTATAAACAACGAACTGACAGAATCCTCGTTACTGATACGGCGCATCGTTTCAGCCATTAACTCTGCTACAGACAATTGCCTGATGCGTTTGCAGTTTCTCGCATCTTCCCGCAAAGGAATACTGTCTGTTACTACCAGTTCATCGAGTGCTGAATTTTCAATCCGTTCAACTGCGGTACCTGACAAAACCGGGTGTGTGCAATAAGCCAAAACGCGTTCTGCACCATGCTCTTTTAACGCCGCCGCTGCTTCGCACAATGTGTTCGCCGTATCCACCATATCATCCATAATGACACAGGTGCGGCCACGAACATCACCAATGATATTCATTACCTTGGCTACGTTGGGCTTAGGGCGACGCTTGTCAATAATGGCAAGATCAGATTCCAGCCGTTTTGCCAGCGCTCTGGCACGAACTACCCCGCCCACATCTGGCGACACCACAATCAGGTTTTTATAATCATGTTTCCACACATCGCCCAGCAAAATTGGTGATGCGTAGACGTTATCTACCGGGATATCGAAAAACCCCTGAATCTGGTCAGAGTGCAAATCCATGGTAAGCACGCGGTCTACACCTGCGGTAGTCAACATGTTTGCTACTACTTTTGCTGTGATCCCGACACGGGCGGAACGAGGACGACGATCCTGACGTGCGTAACCCAGATAAGGAATTGCGGCTGTAATGCGACCAGCAGAAGCACGCTTCAGGGCATCGACCATGACCATGACTTCCATCAGGGTATCATTGGTAGGCATGCAAGTTGATTGCAACACAAAAACGTCTTTACCACGAACGTTTTCGAGAATTTCAACCATTACTTCGCCGTCACTAAAACGGCCAACAGTTGCACGTCCCAAATGAATATTGAGATGTCGTACTACGGCTTCGGCAAGCTTGGGGTTTGCGTTGCCTGTAAAGACCATCATACTGTCGTACGCCACGCCGGTTCCCTTTTATAAAAAAACAAAAAGCGTGTCACACTCGCACGCTTTGATATTGCAGCCGAGCTGCATGGGTATGGCTGGGGAGGTAGGGATCGAACCTACGAATGCCGGAATCAAAATCCGGTGCCTTACCACTTGGCGACTCCCCAAGAAACTTATTGAGCAAAACTCCAGAGAGGATGCCGGTCCAGACCACATGAAACAAACCCAGCCATTTCCTGCGGTTTTTCCGCAAGTACTGCGCGAGCTAATGCTTCTGTTTCATAACTGGCAAACACGCAAGCTCCAGAGCCTGTCATTCTAGCATCGCCGCGCTGCTTTAGCCATGCCAGATGATTTGCTACCGCAGGATACATTTTACATACGACTGTTTCCAGATCATTATGTTTATACCCTGCAGAAAAGTCCGACATTTTGATCGGATTTGTGTCCCTTGTCAATTCCTCACTGGCAAAAATTTTAGCCGTTGGGACATGAACTGGCGGAACGAGGATGACATACCATGCTGGGGGCAGTGTTACAGGCTGCAATTTTTCTCCCACTCCTTCCGCAAATGCACTTTCGCCAAAAATAAACACCGGTACATCGGCCCCTAACTGCAACCCCAGCATTTGCAATTCTGCCCGGCTCACATCCAGTTCCCATAACTTGTTTAATACCAGCAGGGTTGTCGCGGCATCTGAACTGCCACCGCCCAACCCACCGCCCATTGGCAGATGCTTCTCCAGTGCGATATCCACCCCTAGTCGGCAACCTGTATGTTGTTGTAATAGCCGGGCAGCACGCACGCACAAATCTTGTTCTGGTTTAATGCCGGCCACATCAGTGGTGCGTGACACCACGCCATCATGACGAATCACGTATTGAAGGCTGTCACCAAAGTCGACAAAACGAAAGACGCTTTGCAAAAGGTGATAGCCATCGGCACGCCGACCAACTACGTGCAGGAATAAATTCAGTTTAGCCGGAGCTGGGTAGGAGTGCATGAGATACAAATAAACTTTTTAAAAAAACAAATCTGGCTGGGCCGGAAACATTGGCATGGTATATTAAAAACCGGATTGATTGACATCCCAATGATCAACAATCAGTTTCATTTCCAGATTGCCGCGCTGCATCGTCAACTTTTGCGGCAGTAATGCACCGTCAGATACCTGATAGTTCAGATAATCGATTTGCCAGCCGTCCTGAACCAAACGATTCACACGACCTGATTGATCCAGGGTGATGGTTGCCTCTCCTGCCGCTTTACGCCCGAGCACCCAGTCACGCAAACCATTCAGCGGCAAGCGCCACCCCAGCACCTCTTCAGTGAGCGTTTCTGCATCCTGAGCATGGTATGTTTGCTGATCAGAGGTAATTAACGTGACACCTGCACTGTTCTGGGAAATCTGGGCAACACCTTGGCCAAGTGGCGACAAAATCAAAATTTCATCATTTTGCGCATCATGCTGCCAGCGTACATTCCCAAAAAATCCCTTCTCATCATATTTCACCCCTACCCTGCCATTCAGCTGAAAAGCATGGATACGGGCGGATGTTTCAATTGAAGATTGAATGGCCGGGGACGACAGCACCACTTCAGGCGCTGTCGCACACCCACCGAGCAATACCCCAACAAATACAATCCAGTTACGCATGAACCTCTGTTTTGAAATAGGCGTCACTGAGAAGTGTATTTTTTTAACACACCAATTAGCACTTCATTCTGAGGGGCGTCTTTTAAGGCACCTTGCCAGATAACCAACGCCTCATCGCGCTTGTTTTGCGCCCACAACACCTCTCCAAGATGCGCCGCAATTTCGGGGTCAGGACGAATGGCAAAAGCACGCTTGAGCGTATCTGCTGCCTTGTCATTTTTCCCCATGCGATGCTGCACCCAACCCAGGCTGTCCATGATAAAAGGATCGTCCGGGGAGAGCTGGAGAGCTTTCTCAATCAGTTTCAATGCTTCATCAAGACGGGTTGTATGATCAGCCAGCGTGTAACCCAATGCGTTATAGGCATGCGCATAGTCTGGTTTAAGCTGAATCAATTTTCGCAAATCTTTTTCCAGCACATCTATTTTGTTCAGTTTTTCGGCAATCATTGCACGGTCATAAAGTAAATCCGGATAATTTGGCAGCTTTTCCAGTCCATGACTCAATACATCAAAAGCCCCTTTGTAGTCTTTGGTATCCCGGAACATCTGGGCTTCATATTGTATTAATTGCGCACGCTCCTGATTATTCTGCACCGGCACCTGATGCAAACGCTTGCGCGCTTCTTCTACCTTGCCTTGCTTAACCAGGACACTGGCAATCTTTATTTGCGCCGTAAGGAAATAGTCGCTTTTACCCACTTTTTCATAAGATTTGATAGCCTCATCTAATTGATTGCGCTCTTCATTCAACTGGCCTAGATAAAAATAGACGCTATCATCATCTTTATAATCCATATCAAGCACTTGCTTGAAATAAGTTTCAGCAGCATCAAAATCATTCAGCTGTAAAGACAGTAAACCTACAGCCAAGGTGACCTCGGCATTATCAGGAAAGGCTTTCAGCAGTTTCTGGAACTCTTCCCGGGCTGCTTCATATTTTTTGTCATTCACCAGAAACCGGGCATAAGCCAGGCGAACTTCGCGTGCTTTGGGGTATTTTTTGAGAAAAGTCTGATATAACTCAGGCACTTCAAGCGGGGCTGTACGCTGTAGCAACTGCCCCTGGAGCAACACCGCAAACTCCCAATCGGGGCGCAGCCTTGCGGCTTCTTTGCTTTCTGCCAGCGCTAAATCCATTTGTTCCGCAGCCCAGGCCGCCTGTGCAATCGCGTAATGCGCTTCTGAAACCTGCGGGTAGGGTTTGGCCAAATCCTTCACTAATTCCAGCACCGCTTTTTTATTGGCCTGTTTAGAGAGCAGGCTATTCAAATGCAAAAAGGCTGCGCCCCGATTCGCCTCTTCACCCGCAATCAACTGCTCAAGCAGCGGACGCGCTTCCTCGAGGCGCCCTGCATTGATCAACAGCGCAACCGTTGCCTGGCGTGGCTGATCTGCATCCGGCTCCAGCTTCATCCAGATTTTTGCCGATTGATATGCTTGCTGCGGCAGCCTAGAAAACAGCGCCACTTCAGTCGCCCGCTTGGCCACTCGAGGGTCATTGGTTTTTTGCGCCAGATCCAGATAAGCATCGGAAGCCAACTTGAGGTTCCCACGCTGACCGGCCATCTCAGCCAGTAAAAATTCGTACACCAACTGGTTGCTTAATTCCTGATTGGGCAAGTTAAGTGCTTTTTCCGGCACAACAGCTACTGGCTGCTCAACCGGAGAAGTTGTCTTGGCGGGAACTTGTGCGCAAGCAGACATGACTAACGAAAGAAAAAGTAATGAGGGAGATCTTAAATTCATATTATTTAGTACACTTCTCAGTTGTGAAAAGAAAACAGGAATACCCCGCTCATTTAGAGGAAGATTGTTTATGTTAGTTCTTCATTGTGACATATTAGGGTATATTTAACAGCCATAACAAGGGCCAACCACTCAGACGCACTTTTCGGATGCCATCGCAAAACTCTCCACTCACCTTGCACGTCAAGGAACTTTCGCGCAATTACGGCCACAAAATCGTCGTAAATAATGTCAGCTTTGAACTCAGGAAAGGTGAAGTTTTAGGTTTTCTTGGGCCAAACGGTGCGGGCAAATCCACTACCATGAGAATGCTGACAGGCAATCTGGCACCCAGCGACGGGAGCATCCAGATCTGCGGTATTGATCTGCTGGAAAATCCTAAAGCCGCCAAAGCAAAAATCGGGTATTTACCTGAAATCCCGCCTTTGTATAAAGAATTGACGGTGGATGAATACCTTCGCTTTGTCGGACGTTTGCACCAAATGACCAAGTCAGCGCTTCCTACTGCTATAGAACGAGCCAAACAACGCTGTGGTTTAGTCGATGTGGGTAATCGATTGATCGGCAATCTTTCCAAGGGATATCAGCAGCGGGTTGGAATTGCACAAGCAATCGTGCATAACCCGGACGTCGTCATTCTGGATGAGCCTACCGTTGGCCTCGACCCTATACAGGTACGGGAGATTCGAACATTGATTCGCGAATTGGGAGGAGAGCACAGCGTGATTATTTCCACTCATATCCTCCCGGAAGTGGAAAGTGTTTGCGACCGGGTACAGATCATGCATCAGGGCCAACTGGTTTTCAGCGACAGCATCGAAGCGCTGAAACGCCATATGAAAGGGAACAATTTGCTCATTGGCTTGCGTAATCCGCCTGAAATGACAACGCTCCAGAAGATCACCGGGGTATCCAGTGTCAATGCACTTCCGGATGGTCAGTTTATTATTCATTATGAAGCAGACAGCAACCCCAGTGATTTGCTCATCCAAGCTGCCAGCAGTGGCGGATGGGAATTGTATTTGCTCAACCCTGCCCATGCCAGCCTCGAAGATATTTTCGTTCAGTTAACGACAGTGGATGCCACCCCCCCATCCAGGGAGACAGCCCCATGATTTTCGTGATTGCCGCAAAAGATTTGAAAACCCTGTTCAGTTCGCCCTTGGCCTGGATTATTCTGGCCATTCTGAATCTGATCATTGCCTATCTGTTTTTAAGCCAGATTGATGCCTATTTGGCTTTGCAGGCACAGCTGGCACAACTCGCAAATCCGCCTGGCGTTACTGAAATCGTCATATCTCCCTTATTTGGCGGCGCAGCCATAGTGCTGATGATGGTTATTCCCATTCTTTCAATGCGGTTGCTGAGCGAAGAAAAACGGCATCAAACGCTTACTTTACTCATCTCGGCACCGGTTTCCATGACTGAAATCGTACTGGGGAAATTTATCGGCCTGATGGTTTTCCTGCTATTGGTAATTGGCTTTTTGGTCATCATGTCTTTTTCACTCTATGTGGGGGGAACACTTGATTCAGGTTTAATCATGAGCAATCTGACAGGCATCATATTGCTTGTTGCCAGTTTTGCCGCGCTCAGCCTGTATATTTCCAGCCTCACGGCTCACCCGATGATTGCAGCCATTGGCGGCCTGGGTGCGTTACTTGGCTTATGGATTATCAATTTATCCGCCACAGACCCTGCCAGTCTTTTGCATACCTTTTCGTTGATCAAGCACTTTGAATCATTCAACCGCGGTTTACTTAATTCGGCCGACATCGCTTTTTATATTATTTTCATTGTCGTCTTCCTTGTTCTGGCCATTCGGCAACTGGATAAAGACAGGTTGCGAGGTTAACGATGCGCCTGAATAAAAAAATGCGCCTTTCTCTTTTTCTGCAAAATGCAGCTTTCGTCCTGTTATTCCTGACTTTGGCTGGTTTACTGATATATTTATCCCGGGATTATCAACAACAATGGGATATCACTCAAAACAGCCATAACTCACTTTCCAGCTCTAGCCAGACGCTCCTTAAACAGATCACCGGTCCTGTTAAAATTACGGCTTATGCAACGGAGAAAGACCCGCAGTTAGGGGATATCAGGAAGATCATCCGCGAATTTATCGCCCCCTATCAACGAGCAAAAACGGATTTAACGCTCAATTTCATCGACCCCACTGAACAGCCTCAAGTAACACGCAATGCCGGTGTGCAGGCCAATGGCGAAATGGTCGTAGAATACAAGCAACGCAGTGAGCACCTCACTAATCTCAACGAACAGGCATTAACCAATCTGCTGGTGCGCCTCGCTCGCAGCAATGACCGCGTAGTAACCTATCTGGAAGGTCATGGCGAACGTAAACTGGATGGCATTGCCAATCACGATTTGGGAAATTTTGGCAACCAGCTGAAAACCAAGGGATTCAAAATCACCAGCCTGAACCTTGCCATTGCCCAGGATGTACCCGTCAACACCCATTTACTGGTGATTGCCAGCCCTCAGGTGGATTTACTGCCGGGCGAGACTGACAAAATACTCAGTTATCTCAAAAAAGGGGGAAACTTGCTTTGGCTAATCGATCAGGAATCATTGCATGGCCTCCAGCCCCTGGCTGAAAAACTGGGACTGGAATTGACTCCGGGCACGATTGTCGATCCTGCCGCACAGCAATTAAAAGCGCCGCCCACCTGGGCGCTGGGCACGACCTATGCACACCATCCCATTACCCAAAAATTCAACCTGATCACGGTTTTCCCATTTGCACGCCAGATTGGTGCCAATGAAAACAAAGGATGGCGCGTTACACCCCTGATCGAAGTTGCTCAGAATGGCTGGGTAGAAATGGGCCGACTGGATAACACTATCGCGTTCGATAAAACCCATGATATTGCCGGACCGATCAACATTGCCAGCTCGTTTGAACGCGCTGTTGAAGACAAGCTTCAACGTATAGTCGTAGTCGGTTCTGGTGCCTTTTTATCCAACGCTTATCTGGGTAATGGTGGCAATCTGGACCTGGGGATCAACACCATTAACTGGCTGGCTGGTGACGACAATTTAATCACCATACAACCTCGTGCCACAAAAGACAGCAGCCTTAACTTGAGCAAACTTTCCGCCGGCATTATTTCTGTGGGCTTCCTGATTATTATACCGTTAGCGCTATTGATCACGGGGTTGATTATCTGGTTGCGTCGTCGCAAACAGTAAAACTGCCCATGAAATTCCGCAGCACTCAAAACCTTATCCTGCTTGTTCTAGTATTGGGACTCAGCCTGTTTATTTATCTGAAACCCAAACAAAGCAGCCCATCCCTTTTCCCCATATCTGATTTATCCAGCACTGCAATCCAACAAATAAAAATCGAGAAAAAAGGCCAGCCCGCGCTTGAATTGAAAAAACGCGGCAACGCCTGGTTTGTTGCGGCGCCTTTCCAAGCCCGAGGCGATAACAACAAAATTGAACAAATTCTCAGCATACTCAGCGCTCGCAGCAATCAGCAGATGGCAGCGACACAACTGGACAGATTCGAACTGGATCACCCGTTACTGACGCTCACCCTGAATCAGGAAGTGTTAAAGTTTGGAACGATCAACCCCTTGACCCGCCAACAATATGTTCTGAGTGGAAACAAGGTTTTTTTAATTTCCACCAACTATTTTGCAACGGCATTTTCTCAACCTACCGATTTCATCAGCAAAAAATTACTTGCAGAGGACGAAACGCCCACTTCATTCCATTTTGCACAATTCAAACTGGATCGACATGACGGGCAATGGATCATGACACCCCCCAATCCGAACATGAACCAGGATCAAATAAACCGTTTTGCAGATGATTGGCGCATGGCTTCTGCACTGTATAGTCAGCCATATGATAAGAGCAAGCCGATAAGTGAATACGCACTACAATTTCAGAATAGCAAATCCGTGCAGTTTCAGGTGCTACAACTAAAACCCGAATTCATACTATTGCGCACAGATGAAAACATCCAGTTTCATTTTCCCCAAGATACCGCCAAACGTTTGCTAACACCCTAAAATTACTCATTTCCCATCATGCCTGAATTACCAGAAGTTGAAACGACGCGCCGCGGACTGGAACCCCATCTTGAAAACAGGCGCATAACCCAGGTCATTATCCGCAACGGAAAATTACGTTGGGAAATTCCATCAGATCTGGTACACCACCTTCCCGGTCAACGCATTCTTGATATTACCCGCAGAGGTAAATACCTGCTGATCCATTGTGAAAAAGGCTGGCTTATTGTCCACCTTGGCATGTCCGGAAGTTTGCGGGTTCTGCCACAATCTACGCCTCCCGAAAAACACGATCATTTTGATTTACTGCTGGAAAACGGGGCCGTTATGCGCCTGCGTGACCCAAGAAGATTTGGTACGGTACTCTGGATAAAAGATAACCCTCTGCTGCATCCGTTAATTGCCCATCTTGGCGTCGAACCCCTGACTGATGCGTTTGATGCAGAATATCTTTACCTGCAAACGCGAAACCGAAGCGCGAGCATCAAACAAGTCATCATGGATAGTCATCTTGTAGTAGGAGTCGGGAATATATACGCCAATGAAGCGTTATTCCATGCCGGCATTAACCCCAAAACCGCAGCCAACCGTGTCAGCCGCACGCGCCTGAAAAAACTCGTCGCCGCCATCAAACAAACCCTGCAACTTGCCATCACTGCCGGTGGCAGCAGCTTGCGTGATTTTGTTGGCGCGGAGGGGAAACCCGGTTATTTCCAGCAACAATATTTTACTTATGGCCGAACAGGAGAGCCCTGTCGCCAGTGCGGGGGGACAATCCGTCAATTTCGCCAGGGCCAGCGCTCTACGTTCTACTGTCCCAAATGCCAAACGTGATGTATTATTTAATCAGCATAAGCAATTTACACTTAAAACTGCAATTAACTGAATGATTCACATTGATAACATATAGATAATTGAAAAACTTCATATTATGGTTAAAGTTTTTCATTAAATTACCGATACCTGCATTGAGTATTGTACTTTTTGTGATACATTAACCAAAATAAATAACGCCTTAGCTACGGGGAAACCACATGACCAACGATAATCTAGTCGCCCAATTTGAAGCATACGGGGCTTGGCGCACCAATTTATCGGGCAGCATCAACGATTATCGGAACTGGCTTAACGAACAAGAATTAAATGATGCCCAGACAGACCTGCGCATCCAGCATTTGCTCGATCGCTTAAGTGAAGACAAGTTGAATGTTGCGTTTGTGGCAGAGTTTTCTCGTGGCAAATCAGAACTGATCAACGCTATTTTCTTTGCCGGATACAAACAGCGTCTGCTCCCTTCCAGTGCTGGCCGCACAACCATGTGCCCAACAGAACTACTCTATGACGCCAGCAGAGAATCATCCATTCAGCTTCTGCCGATAGAAACACGGGCCACAGATACCACTACGACAGAATATAAGCGCTACCCTGAAGAATGGCACACGGTTGCGCTCGATACGACTTCTAGCGACGGCATGCTGGTTGCTTTCCAGCAAGTCAGTGAAACCAAACGAGTATCACTGGAAGAGGCGAAGAACTTTGGCCTCTACGATGAAAATGATCAGGACAGCATGCTGTCCGTTCATGATGACGGCACAGTGGATGTCCCTGCCTGGCGCCACGCGATCATTAACTTCCCTCACCCGCTTCTGAAGCAAGGGCTGGTTATTCTGGATACACCAGGACTCAATGCCATCGGCACAGAGCCTGAACTGACGTTAAACCTCTTACCGAATGCTCACGCCGTGTTGTTTATTCTGGCGGCAGATACCGGCGTCACCAAATCAGATATCGAAGTATGGCGTCACCATATTGGTAATGTTCAAGGCCGCCAAAAAGGCCGCCTGGTGGTGCTGAACAAAATTGACGGTTTATGGGACGAACTGAAGAATCAAGATCAGATTGACGCTGAACTCACCAAGCAAGTGAACACCAGTGCTGAATTACTGGGACTTTCCCCTTCTCAGGTGTTCCCTGTATCGGCTCAAAAAGGATTGCTTGCAAAAGTGAATGACGATGAGGCACTCCTTGTCAAAAGCCGCTTGCCTGAATTAGAAAAAGCATTGAGCGAAGAACTTATCCCGTCAAAACAGGAAATCGTTCGGGATAACACTCAGAGTGAAGTGGATGATTTAATCCATTCCACTCAATCCATTCTTGAAGCCCGCATGGCCAATATCCATGAACAACTGGAAGAATTGAAGTCCCTGCGCGGCAAGAATGAAGACGTGATCGAGCACATGATGAGCAAGGTCAAAAAGGATAAAGAATATTTTGAAAAGGGATTGCAGCGGTTTCAGGCGCTTCGCAGTGTTTTTTCACAGCAGACCAACATTCTGTTCACACATCTTGGCATGGAATCGTTAAAAGATGAGGTGAAAAGCACGCGTATGGCGATGGTGAACAGCCGCTTTACCAAAGGCATTCGCGAAGCAATGAATAACTTCTTCAAGAACGTGAATGGCAGTTTCGGAAAATCTGCCGAGCAGATTGAAGAAATCAAAACCATGATGAACGCTATGTATCAGAAATTTAGCGAAGAGCATGGCTTGAATTCAATTACCCCGGCCCCTTTTTCCACCATGAAATATGTCAAGGAAATCGGCCGTCTGGAAAAAACCTACAATGAGCACTTCAGCACCATGGCCATGCTCACCAACGAACAATACTCACTGACTTCCAAGTTTTTTGAAACCATGGCAAGCCGCGTGGTGCATGTTTATGAAGTAGCTAACCGGGATGTGGAAAACTGGCTGAAAGCCGTTATGTCCCCGATGGAAACACAAGTTCGCGAGCACCAGCTCCAACTGCGTCGCCGCCTGGAAAGTATCAAGCGCATTCATAAAGCGACTGACACGCTGGAAGACCGTATCAGCGAACTAGAGCACATGAACGGAAGCGTGAACACCCAACTCACTGACCTGAAAATTCTGCATCGGCAGGTCGAAAACATGCTGTCTAATGCGAAAAATGAAGAACTGATGGCTTCTGCCGGATAAGAAGAAGGGAGGGTTAGAACAAAGTTAACACTAACTTTCCAGTATTGCCTGCAAAGGCAAACTTGATGCCCTGCACTGGATTCAAAGGCAGGGCATTTTTATATCTGTTCTAGCCTGCCTGACCTGTAATCAGCTCATATTTTTCCTGCAACTGATCTTTCGTTTCTTCTATTCCTGTCAGAATACAATCAACCGGACAAACTTCAATGCACTGCGGCACATCATAATGCCCCACACATTCTGTGCACAGATTATGATCAATGACATAAATTTCATCACCTTGAGAAATTGCACCATTGGGGCACTCAGGTTCACACACATCACAATTGATGCACTCATCGGTAATCATTAACGACATAGCTAATTCTCTACTAATTTAATCAAGTATATTATAACCGCCAATTCAATTCTTTCGTAGCCCCCAGATGGGTAGGATGCTCAAGAATGATTTGCCTGCAGCTTTTCATTGAACCTGGACTGTATCGAAGGATGCACAAACTGGCTTACATCCCCCCCTAACAATGCAATTTCCCTCACCATACTGGCTGAGATAAACATATATTGTTCCGCAGGCGTCAAAAACAAGGTTTCAACATCCGGATTCAGATTCCGGTTCATTCCTGCCAATTGAAATTCATATTCAAAATCTGAAACAGCTCGTAAACCTCGCAGGACTATTCCCGCCTGCTGTTCACGCACAAAATCTATTAATAGCCCTGCAAACCCTGTCACTTTCACGTTTGAGTAGGATTTCAACACCTGCCGTGCCATTTCCACGCGCTCTTCCAGCGTAAAATATGAGCTTTTATTTCTGTTGTCTGCGACTGCCACCACCACTTCGTCGAACAACAAGGCGGCGCGACGAATCAAATCTTCGTGACCACGGGTGATAGGGTCAAATGTACCTGGATAGACAACTTTAAGCATGGGTTCGCTTCAATAAATGGAAATGTACCTGCCCTGCGCGACTGCTTCGCCAGACCTCCCACCCTTCGCCTGGATCTATTGCACCTTCGCTTTCTACGTACACCACACCATCTGGCGTCAATCGCTCTGGCAGTAGTGGCAAAATTTTAGGCAGGTATTCCTGACGAAAAGGTGGATCGAGAAAAATCACATTGTATTGACGCATTTCCCGAGATAGAAATTGTACTCCATCTGCGTGATTCATTTCCACGTTCAGCGCTTTTAGCAATTCGGCATTTTTTTTCAGTGCATCCAGAACCGGGCGATTTTGTTCCACCATCACCAGCTGTTTTGCACCACGTGAAAGGGCTTCAAATCCCAATGCACCACTGCCCGCAAACAAATCCAGACAGGTCTTTCCATATAAAGTCTGGCCCAGCCAGTTGAAAAGTGTTTCCCTCACTCGATCAGGGGTTGGTCGCAAGCCTGCCTGATTAGGAAAATTGAGTGTGCGACTGCGCCAATCTCCGCCAATTATCCTGACTCGATTTAATGTTCCAGTTTTGACTTTCACTATTTTACCGGTTGCTCCACCTTGTCCGCCTGCTTACCCCCACCTACCACGACCAATACCATTCGGTCGGGGTGAACATGACGCGCAAAAGCCTGTTTGATCTTTTCCAGCGATACTTTTTCAACGTTCCCGACGAAGTCATCCAGGTATGTGAGTGGCAAGCCATAAAAACCAATCACACTCAAATATTCAAGTATCTTTTTATTGCTGTCGATACGCAGGGGAAATCCGCCCATAAGGTTATTTTTGGCCTGTTTAAGTTCTGCTGCCGCAGGGCCTTTGGCAATGAAATCCTTCAGCACGTTACGCACAATTTTCACTGCTTCATCGGTTTGCTCTTTTTTGGTCTGCAGCCCAATCTGGAAAGGTCCTTCCTGGCTCATTGGCATAAAATAACTGCTTGCACTATAAGCAAGTCCTCGCTTTTCCCTGACTTCATTAGTCAGTCTTGAATCAAATCCCCCTCCGCCCAACACATAATTTCCTACTAACAACGGGAAGTAGTCCGGGTCCCCACGACGCACGCCGGGCTCCCCCATCAGGATATGACTTTGCGAAGCAGGATGAGGGATATATTTGTCCACTTCCGCAGTCAAACCAAGCACATCGGGTTGCACTTTAGCCGCTGTGGATGGAGGCAAAGAATCGCTCACTTGTCGCGCTATCGCTTCTGCCTCTGCGCGACTAATGTCGCCCATCAATGCAATCACAGCACTGCCAGCCGTGTAGTTGGCGCGATAAAATGCTGTCAGATCGTCCCGCGTGAGCAAACTCACCGTTGCCACTTCGCCCGAAGGTTGAAGGGCATAGGGATGATTACCATACAGTGCGGCATAAAATGCTTTATCACCAATGCTGGCAGGCTGGGTTTCCGCTTCTTTCAACGCTGCAATAATGCGGGCCTTTTCGCGCTCCAATATTGGCTGAGGAAAGTCCGGCTGCTGCAGCACTTTGGCCAAAATTCCCAGCGATTGCTTGCGCTCCCGTTCTGCACTTAATGTCCGCAATGATACTCCGGCTCTGTCCCTGTCAAAATGACCACCCAGCTCTGCACCAACATCTGCTATGGAACGGGATATTTCATCGTCAGAGAGTCCCGCCGCACCCAAATCCAGCATATGCAGCACCAGACTTGCTGCGCCTGATTTAGCAGGATCATCGCGACTGCTACCGGCAACGAAGTCCACATTAATATCCAGTAGTGGCAAATCATGATTTTCTACAAAATAAACTTTTGCCCCTTTCTCGGTTTGCCAATGTTGAATTGGCAAAGCTGCCTGCGCCACAGATACCAGCAATAAAGAAACAACCCCGCAGGTAACAGCTATCGTCAGGCTGCGAACTCGTCGAACGGCCAGGCCGAATAATTTCGACCTGGCATTTTTTTCTGCTTTCATGATGGATCTCGAACTTGTTTGTGCCATGTTGTTTCCTTTGACCTCCACCGAAAAATTAGCGATGCCGTTATTCATGAGGCAATCCCTTTGGCGGTGCCATGGGTTTTTTGCCTTCCAATGGCTGAGGATCAAGCGTAGCAACAGTCAAACTGTCATCAACCAGATACTTGCGCGCCACTTCCTGTACCTGCGCAGGAGTCACTGCCTTTAACTTGGCAAGGCGTGTGTCTAGTGACTTATACGAGACTCCCGCAATTTCATACTCACCAATCAACATGGCCTGGTAAAACATGGAATCGCGCTGATAGACCTGCCCTGCAATCACTTGCGCCTTAACCCGCTGAAGTTCGTCCTCAGTCACGCCTTCATTTTTAATTTTCTCAATCTGTTCGCGTAACGCAAGCTCAAGGTCTTCAATTTTCTTGCCTTCGCTTGGCGTACCATCCAGCACAAACATGCCCGGCCCGCGTGCAACTGAATCATAACCCGCACCAACTGAGCTGGCGATGCGCGCTTCTCTCACCAGAGACTTATTCAGACGGGCAGATTCGTTTCCGTCCAGTACGCCTGCGAGCATTTCCAGCGCATACGGTTCCCAGTCCTTTTCAGGATCGTGTAACACTGGCGCATGGTAGCCCATCATCATGTAGGGTAATTTTGCAGGTGCTTTGACGTTAACACGCCGTATGCCTTGCTGTTCTGGCTCTATCTGTGGCTTGCGTGCTGGCAACGGTCTGACTTTGGCAGTGCCAAAATATTTTTCTGCCAGCTTGAACACTGCTTGGGGCTGCACATCGCCCACCACCACCAACACTGCATTATTGGGGGCATACCAACGATGATACCAGTCGCGGGCATTCTGTCCTGTCATGTTTTCCAGATCATTCATCCAGCCGATAATGGGGCGACGATAGGGATGCGCCTGGTACGCAGTTGAATTCAAACTCTCATAAACCAGTGCCTGCGGTTTGTCATCGGTTCGCCAGCGGCGCTCTTCCATCACCACTTTAATTTCTTTGCCGAATTCCTTATCAGTCAGTTGCAGATTCTGCATGCGATCGGCTTCCAGCTTGAATGACAATTCCAGTTTGGATTTTTGCAACTGCTGGAAATACGCAGTGTGATCGCGACTGGTAAAAGCATTATCGCGTCCTCCCGCTGCAGCAATCAATTTTGAAAATTCGCCCGTAGGAACACTTGGTGTACCCTTAAACATCATATGCTCCAGGACATGAGCCACACCTGTAGTGCCGTTGAACTCATCAATACTGCCAGCCCGATACCAAACCTGGGAAACCACTACTGGCGCACGATGATCTTCTTTTACGATCACCTTTAAACCATTCTTCAGTGTGTGTTCATAAGGGTTTGCCGACGTTGCCAATGGCTGTACCAAGACAGTCAGCAAAAGAGAAAAACCGGTAATTCGAGAAATTCGTGTCATTATGGGTAGCCTAACATCCATCAAAAAGCATAAAATTGGAATATTCGTTTTACAACCTGTGATTAAAACAGAAAACTACAAATGCTTGCTAGTTTCTTTTTTCTCACCTTCTGACAATCAGACTTCATGTTTAGTTTCTTTAAATCAAAAGCAAAAGATAAAACCCCCGCTGCCCCCCCCGTTGAAGATGCGCCCATCGCCGAGCATGGGGCGGAATTCGCTCCTGTAACAGCGGATCAGGTCGATTCAGAGCCGGCTCTCACTGCAGCAGAAGTGTCTTCTGATGCAGAGCCTCCTCCAGCCAAGCCCCTGAGCTGGGCCGCCAGATTGAAGCAGGGATTATCCCGTACTCGGGAACAGTTAGGCAAACAACTTACTTCCGTTTTTGTCAGAAACGTCAAAATTGACGAAGAGTTGTACGAAGAGCTAGAGTCAATTCTATTGTCAGCTGATGTTGGTATAGATGCCACTACTTTTCTGCTTGAAGATTTGCGCAAAAGAGTCAAGCGCGAAAAATTGACGGATTCAAATCAATTGCAAGGCGTATTGCAGCAAGCCATGCAAGATTTGCTACTGCCTCTCGAACAGCCACTGCAAACCGAGCAAAACAAACCCTTCATCATTATGATGGTTGGCGTAAATGGTGCGGGCAAGACTACAACGATTGGCAAACTGGCTAAATATTTTCAGTCCCAGGGAAAATCTGTTTTACTTGCTGCCGGCGATACTTTCCGCGCGGCGGCACGGGAACAGCTTGTTGTGTGGGGAGAGCGCAACAATGTCACCGTGATTACGCAGGAAAGCGGGGATTCTGCTGCGGTAATTTTCGATGCCATTAATGCTGCAAAGGCTCGCGGTATTGACATCGTTCTGGCAGATACCGCAGGCCGTCTGCCCACTCAACTGCACCTGATGGAAGAACTCAAAAAAGTCAAACGGGTCATCGCTAAAGCTGATCCTACCGCCCCCCATGAAATCATTCTGGTTCTGGATGCGAACACGGGACAAAATGCGGTTGCCCAGGTTAAATCTTTCGATGACGCCATTGGCGTCACTGGACTGGTACTTACAAAGCTTGATGGCACAGCCAAAGGTGGTGTCATCTCAGCCATAGCCAAGGTTCGCCCCATCCCCATCCGTTTTATCGGCGTTGGTGAAACCATGGATGACTTGCGCCCATTTGTAGCCAGGGAATTTGTTGAGGCGTTGTTTGAATGATCGAATTTAGTCAGGTAAGTAAACGTTTCCCCGGTGGTCATGAAGCTTTAAAATCTGTTTCCTTCTCCATTGAAAAAGGTGAGATGGTGTTTCTTACAGGCCATTCCGGTGCAGGGAAAAGTACATTATTGAAACTGGTTGCCGCTATCGAATTACCCACCAGTGGCAGCGTTGTAGTCAGCGGGCAAAACATCGGCAAAATGCGCAAAGCTGCCGTTCCTTACCTTCGTCGAAATCTTGGCCTGATTTTCCAGGATCATAAATTGCTCTATGACCGGAGTGTTTTTGAAAACGTGCTTTTACCGCTTCAAATAAGTGGCTTTGACCGTTCTGAATCGGCTAAACGCGTGCGTGCGGCATTAGACAAAGTTGGTCTGCTCGGTAAAGAAAAAATGCTACCCATCACGCTTTCAGGCGGTGAACAGCAACGATTGTGTATCGCTCGGGCTATTGTTAATCGCCCTGCCATTTTACTGGCAGACGAACCCACCGGAAACCTCGACAGCGCTTACGCGCACGACATCATGGACATGTTTCAGTCTTTTAACCAGGTGGGCGTGACGATGCTCATTTCCACCCATGATGAACATACCGTTGAACGTATAGGCGGAAGAGTGATTCATTTGCAGCAAGGCGAGCTAATATCATGAGCAACTGGCTAGCCAATCACTGGTACAATTTTTTACTTGTCTTTCGACGCCTGCTACGTACCCCATTCTCAAGTTTACTGACGATTTCAGTCATTGGTATTACTTTAAGCCTGCCGGCCGGCTTGTTTGCCTTGCTTCAGAATATGAGTACAGTGGTGGCGAACATTCAGGGCGAACCACAAATCAGTGTTTTTTTATCCCTCACTGCCTCCAGTGCGGACGTCAAACAGATAGAAACACAATTGAAACAAAATCAAGACATCCAGTCTTATGAGTTTATTTCTCGTGATCAGGCATTGCTAGAAATGAAACAAACCCCCGGTATGGACCCGATAATTACCAGCCTGGATCGCAACCCGTTACCGGACGCCTTCATTATTCATCTCAAAGTAACCGCCCCGGATGCACTCGCCCAACTGGATGAAAAGCTCAGTCAAATACCAAATGTTGCCCATACACAACTGGACTCAGCCTGGGCAAAGCGTCTATTTACATTCATGCGCCTCGGACAGCAAGTCATTCTGATTCTAGCGGCTTTGCTAGGGATTGCACTTATTGCCATAACCGGCAATACCATCCGCCTGCAAATTTTAACTCAACGCGAAGAAATTGAAGTAAGCAAACTAATCGGCGCTGCGGATGCATTTATTCGACGCCCTTTTTTATATCATGGCGCTTTGCAAGGGCTAGCCGGCGGCGGAGCGGCGCTTGCGATCGTCTCTATCAGCTTTTCGTTGCTGAATACCAACGTGACCGAACTGGCCCAGCTTTACAGCAGCGATTTTCAATTGCATATGCTGCCAATCAAGGAAAGTATGTTTATTTTGCTTCTGTCTACTTTACTTGGCTGGTTTGGTGCCTATATTGCAGTATGGCGTTATCTGCGACATATCGAGCCAAGTTAACACCTTTCTATCCCTGGCTGGCTTAGCCAAGCATTCCTCTGCATTCTCAACCTGCAGAGCAAAGTCTCGCCTTCGCCAGCACGCTACTCTGACCCCTTTTCAACATACCCATGTCATGTTGCAAAAGAACTTTAGCCTATAGATTCTTTTATGCTCCCCCCTCAAACCAGATAGACAAAACACCTTAGCCCTGCATGAAGATTTATTAGCATTTTTGTGGCAATTAACTTTATTGTCGTTATCCTTTCTCAAGCGCAGCAATACACTCTATTCCACCACAAAAAACGCAACATAATATGACAAAATTCGCCACATTGTGCCGTAATTAGTTGCAATTTAGTCTGCTTTTACTCTGTTTATTTGAATATATTTAGGCGTTTCATAAATCACACGCTTCAATTATGCGCGGATACTTGACAAACCAATTAGATAAATTTGTATGGCGTATTTCTTGCTTAAACTAATAGTTAATCCAATTTTTATTATTTTTTGACAAGACGATATAAATCGCGAAAGTTATCACATCACGACTTACAGCGTATTTTCATACAACGCTGGCCCTGTTTTTTATTTGTAGCCCACAAATAAGCAATTTGAATTTTTCAACATCATCTGCAAAATACGCCAGTCGCTTACTTTGCAACCTTCTTTGATATGTATGATTCCAATATTACCAATGAGGTGGAGATCACAATGGAAGTAATAAGAGATGCAATTGCAGAGTTAAAAGAAAAGCACATTGACAAAGTGATATACAAAAGACGAGGAAAAGAAATACTTGATCTAGAATTGCGATGCGATTACAGACGTAAAACCAGACATTTTCTCATCGACAAACCCGATAAATACTGCCCTCGCGACCCAAAACCGGGAAGTGGCGGCACCGGATCCACAACACCTCCACCCAGCACGAACGGAACGCCAGGAAACGGCAATACAACACCGTCACAACCTGGCACAGGCAGTACACCAGCAAACCCGACTTCTCCGGCAAGTGAAATGGATTTAGCACTACTAGCAGTAACGCGCTTAAGCTACGGTCCAGCTACTGGCGAGCTGGATAATGTCACCAAGATGAAGTTCAGTGCCTGGCTAAATCAGCAACTCAACCCCAGCCAAATTGACGATAGTGCTCTGGATCAGCGGTTGGCTGCGATTCTCGCCCTGAGCCAAACCAATGCACAACTGCGCGATTCCACAACTATCAGCGCACAAAAGCGATCTTTGTCGGATGAGCTTTTATCTGCCACATTGTTACGCAAAGTAATGAGCAAACGCCAGCTACTGGAAATCATGACCGAATTCTGGAGCGATCATTTTAATGTCGACATTAACAAAGATGGTGTACTACCTCTCAAATTTGCCGACGATAAAGGCATCAGAGCCAATGCACTCGGACGATTTCGCAATTTATTAGGCCATAGCGCTCATAGCCCAGCCATGCTCTATTATCTGGATAATCGCGTAAATCGTGGTAAAAGCCCCAATGAAAACTACGCTCGGGAAATCATGGAACTCCACTCTCTGGGGGTGAAAGGCGGCTATACAGAGATGGACGTTAAGGAAGTTGCACGATGCTTTACCGGCTGGACTGTTAACCAGACCACAGGGGAGTTCATGTTTGATGCAACCATTCACGACAACGGAACCAAAAATGTGCTCGGATATGCCATACCTTCTAATGGACAACAGGAGGGTCTGATGGTACTGGATATACTGGCCAACCACCCTTCAACAGCTCAGTTCATCTCAAAAAAACTATGCCAAAAACTGGTCAGTGATAATCCTTCAAGCAGCTTGATCGCAGAAATAAGTAATGTATTCATGGCAAACCAGGGCAATATCGCCCAAACCATTCGCGCCATCACGATGACTGCCGAGTTTGGCGCCTCACAAGGCAAAAAATTACGTCGACCACTTGAATATACGGCGGCTGCTTTGAGAGTACTGGGGGCCAGTTTAGAAAAGCCAACTGCCTTGAGTAACTATCTGAATCATATGGATCAATTTCCTTTCTCATGGCAACCGCCAACAGGTTACCCAGACAGCGCCGTATCCTGGTTAAATGCCACTGGGCTCCTCACACGCTGGAACTTGGCACAGGCTTTGACGAAAGGCATAACTGGCATCAGTGTGAACTTGACAGGTCTCATTGGTCCCACACTCACTGCCGAAGGCATCACCTCGCAACTTGAACAGCGATGTTTAGGCAAACCGCTATCACCCACATCCCATAACACCATTGTGACGCTTTTGGCAGGCGGGCAACCCACAACCCAGCCTTTACCTGCTGCAACTCTCGCACAACTGCTACCAGCGACGATAGGCGCATTGCTATCCAGCCCAGAGTTCCAAGTGAAATAGTCCAGCCCGCTTATACCAGGAGTTTTAAAATGAATAAAATCACAAGACGTGCATTTTTAAAAATGGGAGGCGGGCTAGCCGCCGTATCTGCTGCAAACGGAATAGTACCCCAACTTGCTTTTGCTGCACCTGGCAGCTACAGAGGCGATACCTTGATAACGGTCTTCCTGCGTGGAGGTGCGGACACTTTAAATCTGGTCGTGCCCTATGGCGAACCCGCCTACTATGCCAACCGAACAACCATTGCCATTCCCGCACCCAGGGCAGGGAAAACTGGAGCAGCACTGGATTTGGATGGTTTTTTTGGTTTCCATCCCGCAGCAACCTCATTACACGCGCTTTTCAAGCAAAAAACACTGGCAATCATTAATGCAGCCGGGTCGCCAGATCCTTCGCGTTCTCACTTTGAGCAGCAAGACTATATTGAATCCGGCACGCCAGGCAACCCTTTCCAGGGAAGCGGATGGATTGGGCGCCACCTCCAGAGCCTGGGCATTACCGCAGAGACATTTACTGCTGTTGGACTCAGCTCTCACACCCAAAAATCACTTCGCGGCACAATCCCTCCCCTGGGACTTGATAGTCTGGCTGGGTTTAGAATATCCGGTGGCACCAGCGTAGAACTCGCATTACGAAGTATGTACTCTGGCACTGACGCACTAGCAGCAGCAAGTACACAAACCCTGAGTGCCATCAGCCTGACCTCGGGTATTACATCATCCCCCTATCAGCCTGCAAATGGCGCTATATATCCCACCAATACATTTGGCCGCCAAATGGCAAACATAGCTCAAATGATCAAGGCCAACATTGGTTTAGCCGCTGCCAACATTGATCTGGGCGGATGGGATACCCATTCAAGTGAAGGGGGCGCAACGGGGTCGTTTGCAAACAATGTTGCCACACTGGCAAATTCACTCGGAGCACTGAACACCGATCTGGGCAACCTCATGGGACAAGTCACTGTGGTCGTCATGACAGAATTCGGGCGACGCATCAAAGAAAATGCATCGGGTGGGACAGATCACGGTCATGGCAGTGCAATGATCGCGATGGGCGGCAACATACTGGGCGGAAAAGTATACGGTCGCTGGCCAGGCCTTTCAACTGCTTCTCAGGACCAGGGAGATTTAGCTGTAACTACAGACTTTAGAACAGTATTAGGCGAAATTGTACTTAAAAGGCTTGGCAATCCCAGGCTGGATCAGGTATTTCCCGGCTTTACCTTAAACCCGCTAGGTTTGGCAGTCGGCTAATCATGCAATACCGCACTGCTCCAATTAACGAGCAGTGCGAGCAAGCTCAATCTCATCAAAATCGCTCTCAACCAATATCCATTTATCCAATTAAATAGGCACTTGAACACAACATATTATTTAAAAGCCCCCGTAATTTACATTCACAATAATCACACCTTTATTGCAAAATCAATATAGTAATAAAGGAACTTTCTCCATATGTTGGCACTCTTACTCTCCGAGTGCTAGAATTATATCTAGGAGGAATTAATACATGACCCAAGCTTTAGCGTTTCCCTCACCTTATTCAGTTCCCAGCCTGGAAAGCTACATTCACACAGTGAATTCGCTTCCTATGCTGACGCCAGACGAAGAACTTAATCTTGGTCGTCGTCTGAAAGTAGACAACGATGTTGAGGCTGCGCATACTTTGGTACTTTCTCATTTACGCGTTGTTGTTAACATTGCGCGTGGTTACACAGGGTATGGGTTGCCACAGGCCGACCTGATTCAGGAAGGCAACATTGGCTTGATGAAAGCGGTTAAACGCTTTGATCCGGAACGCGGTGTACGACTAGTGTCGTTTGCTGTTCACTGGATCCGTGCTGAAATTCATGAATTTGTCTTGCGTAACTGGCGCCTGGTAAAAATTGCGACAACCAAAGCCCAGCGCAAACTGTTTTTCAACTTGCGCAGCATGAAGACCGGACATGGCCATTTAAGCCATGAAGAAATTCAGAATATGGCGAAGCAGTTAGGAGTCAAGCCGGAAGAAGTGACTGAAATGGAAACCAGGTTATCAGGCCAGGACATCTCATTAGAGCCCGTTGGTGATGATGAAGAGTACAGCTATGGACCGATTGCTTTCCTTGCAGATCCCCATGCTGAACCCGATCAGCAGTTGGAAGCTGAAGAGTCTGAAAGAATACGCAGTGATGGTATGAAACTGGCGCTCGACAGTCTGGATGATCGTTCACGGCGCATTATTGAAGCACGCTGGCTCACAGAAAAAGACAGCGCTACTTTGCACGATCTTGCTGCGGAGTTTTCTGTTTCCGCCGAACGTATCCGTCAGATCGAGCAGAAAGCGTTACAAAAAATGAAAACCATTATGGGTGCTGGCGCTACTGTATAATGCCAGTGCAGACGAAAAAAAAACCGCACAACGTGCGGTTTTTTTTATTCCTGAATTCCTGCTATCAAGCGAGAATCACGCTCAAAAAGCTCATCCATGCAAATACAATCAAACCCACAACCAAGGTCATGGGAAGATTTTCTTTTCTAAAAAATGCAGCCATTTCAAATACTCCAAATCTGATTAAAACTTATTCTCATTCTAATCTATTCTTCTTTATCTTTCAACCTATTGTGCGGTATAAGAGGATCATCATCATCCATTAAAATACGTTGCGCCGGGCCTTCCATATCCTCAAACTGCCCACTTTTGATAGCCCAAAAAATACCCAAACCAGCCGCAATAATCATTACAGCAGTAAGACTCAATAAAAATACCAGAATACCTGTCATATAATCCAAACATTCAAATGCAAAAATTCAAATACCGCTATTTTATTGCCTTTAATTGACGCACTTCAAAATCCACATATTTACTGTATTAAACTGTTTATTTCTACTTTAATCGAAGTGCATTTAACACCACAATAAGAGAACTGGTCGACATCCCTAACGAAGCCAGCCAAGGCGGAACAAACCCCATTGCTGCAAAAGGCAATGCAAGAAAGTTATAACCAATTGCCCAGACGAAATTCTGTCGGATAACTTTTATCGACTCTCGCCCAAGTTCAATGGCGTGCCAAATTTCCACGAGCTTTTCTGATAACAATACAATATCGCTACTCGCATGCGCAACTTGCGTACCACCGCCCATTGCAAATGAAACCTGCGCACCAGCCAGAACCGGCGCATCATTCACACCATCTCCGATCATGGCGACTACATCACCTTCTTTTTGCATCACTTGCAGCGCGGCAAGTTTATCTTCAGGACGCATACTCGCCTTATATGTGTCGATAGCCAGTTTATCAGCAAAATATTTTACAGCATCCTCAGAATCACCACTCAGAATTGATACGCGTATACCTGCTTGCTTTAGCTTCGCAACCAGCTCAATTGCATCTGTCCGTAGCTCATCGGACAATACAAATGCGCCCAAAGTTTGCTTTTCACTGGCTAACCACACCACCGTCGCCCCCGCCTGAATACCTTCTGAAAGCCCCAGCTCAGTTGCGGATCTGTTTTCAGCTACAGTGATATTTCCCAGCGTATAAGCTACGCCATCGATTACCCCTGACACGCCTTTTCCTGGAATATTCTGCGCCTTTTCAACGCGAAATAATGCGCTTTGGTCCACTGCATTTAAAAAACTCGCAGCAAGTGGATGTTCTGATGCCTGTTCCAGACTGGCTGCTAATCGCAGACATAGCTCAGCATCAACATTGCCCAGTGCTACGGTTTTTTGCAGAACCGGTTTACCATAAGTGAGTGTGCCGGTTTTATCGAAAACTACATGATTCACTTGTGCGAGCGTTTCCAAGGCGTGCCCCCGGGTCAGCAGGGTTCCCCTTTGCAACAAATGCGACCCTGCTGCAGCCATGGCAGCCGGCGCTGCAATAGACAATGCGCAAGGGCACGTCACCACCAGCACAGCAAGCACCACTTCAAATGTTTTACTTGGGTCTATCCACAGCCAGATTCCACCTGCAATCAGTGTCAATACCAGCAGAACCGCAGTAAAGTAACCTGCCACTCTGTCCGCCATTTGTGCGATTCGTGGCTTTTCAGCTTGCGCGCGATCCAGCATTCTGACGATACCTGCAAGCACGGTATTTTCCCCCACTCCACTCACTTGCAGGAATAAGGGTCCATCCAGATTAATACTGCCAGCAATGACAGAATCTCCTGGTTTTTTAGGAACAGAACGGCTTTCTCCCGTCAGCAAGGCTTCATCTGCACTACTTTCACCTTCCACCACCACGGCATCCGCAGCTATAGCCTCTCCTGGCTTGGCAAGAATGATATCGCCCAATTCCAGATCCAATACTGGCACGGCCTCTTGTCGCCCATCCTTAATTCTGATCGTCATGGCCGGTGCGAGCTTTAAAAGGTTCTCTGCCGCCTCTACAGATTTTTCTTTGGCACCTTGTTCCAGAAACCGGGCAGCAAGCAGAAACAGGGCAAACATGGTTATTGCATCAAAATACACCACGCCTTTCCCATGAAAAGTAATCCAGGTGCTGCCTATGAAAGCACTGATTATGGCGATACTGACAGGAACATCCATTGAAAGTTTACGCGAACGTAATGCATACCAGGCACTGCGATAAAAAGGTAACGCCGCGTAGAACACAACAGGAAGGGTAAGTCCCAGACTAACGTAACGCATGAGTTGAACTGTACTGGTTTCCATTCCAAATGCAGCGCCAGCATACAATGCAACCGCAAGCATCATCACTTGCGCAGCGGATAAACCAGCTATAGCAATGCGTCTTAAATCCAGCTTGCGTTTCTTTTGACGTAACGCATCTGAAGTCTGCGCATTATAAGGATGAGCGTTGTAACCTAATAACTGTATTTCAGCCAGAATTGACGATAACTTGATGACACTTTCGTCCCAGCTGATGCGTGCTCGATGGGTTGCATAATTGACCTGGGCTGACTTTACACCTGACAGCTGCTTGAGATGCCGTTCATTGAGCCATATGCAAGCTGCACACGTAATACCTTCAAGAATTAACACTGCTTCCTTGATATGGGCCTCGTTTTCAATGACGAAGCTTTTCTGAATATCCGGATGGTCATACAAGGAAAGTTTTTTTAGTTCATCAGGCACTACATCCTGACCGCTTGGCGGCATTGAAGTCCGGTGCAGGTAATAGTCTTGCAGGCCATTATCAACAATGGTCTTTGCTACAGCCTGGCATCCGTGGCAACACATACTACGTGACTCGCCATTTATTTTGACAGTCAGCTCCAGATCATCAGGAACTGGCTGGCCACAGTGGAAGCAAGTGGATTTCATTCAGACTTTAAAACAATGACGTTTTTTTGAACCTGAAATTGATCATCCTCTTTAGTCACATCTACTACGGCTACCCAACGGCCAAAGTATTGCAGCTTCACGACTGCCTGGTACACACCACCGCCTACTGCAGGCATGGCAATGCTCTTTTGATCATCCAGTGCAGTAGCAGGCCGCAACAGACTTAAACTGACCTTTGCATCGTTTACAGGCTCCTGCTGCTTATCTTTTATTTTCACAACGATTATATGGTCCTGGTTCTGTTTGAGTTGCTCAAGCCCTACCAATTCCACCTGCCAGCCCAATTTGCGTTGCCGCTCCAACTGTTTCAAATGCTGGTTCACTGCAGCTGCTGCGTCACCTTCATGTGCTACCACACCTGGAAAAGCGGTATTAGATCCTGCTCCAGCATGTTTTGCAGGAGGTAACAGCCATTTTGCGATGGTGGGAGACACACCTCTAGTTGCGATATACATCAGATTTGCCATGATGATAAACAAAATGACAAAAAAGCCTGTGATCAGTTTGGGTATCCAGTGCAAGGGCTGATTATCTTTGGATTTCCTGCTACCCAATAAAGTCAGCACTGTTGCCGTTGCGGTATAAACCGCAACATGCATAGATACGACTTCTCCACCGGGCCACTGCACCATGCTATAACCGATATAAGCCATTATCGGGAATACACCACTCACGACCCCTCGCCAGTAATTGGAGACACCAAATAATTTCAGGGTAAAAAAAAGCACGGCTACTAATATCAGCCCGCCAAATAGCGTTTCAAGTAATGTCATTGTTCAGTATGCTTAGAATAAAATTGCGTCATGCGCCTGGTTGCGGTTTCGGGTTTACTTTTTGGTGTAATGATAAAAGCAAAATGTTGGACCTTGCTTGCCATTACTGGTTCAAGTTTAACGCTTGCTTGCACCATCAAACTTTTACCCGCATGGACATCCAATTCACCAATCTCACCCAGATCAAGAGCTGCTTCAGGTATGCCACTTACACTAATATGATATATCTCGTCAGAACTGGATTTATTTGTAATTCTGATCTGGTAACGATTACGAATCTGGCCGTCTGACAATACGACAAATAATGGTTGACGAATTTGCTGAACGGTTTCTTCGTAGTTAGTTCGATGACCTATGCTATACAACAAATAGCTTGCCATTAACAGCACTGCTGCCCCATTGCCGATTATTTTCAAGCGTTTCCAGTGCAATTTGGGCTTAACTGGTGCAGGAGATTCCATATTTGACTCTGAATCATAGCGAATCAGGCCTCTGGGGTATCCCATGGAATCCATGATGCCGTTGCAGGCATCAATACAAAGCCCGCATGAAATACACGGAAATTGCATTCCTTCCCGGATATCAATCCCAACAGGGCAAACTTGCACACATAAACCGCAATCAATACAATCGCCGTATCCCTTTGCCTGGCGATCTTCACGAGACTTCATGCTACTTCTGGCTATGATGCGACCGAGCGTACCTTCACCCCGTTTTTTGTCATACGCCACTGCCAGCGTTTCAGGGTCATACATGACACTCTGAAAACGCGCATAAGGACACATATACATACAAACCTGCTCACGCGCCAATCCTGCCGCCACGTAAGTGGTTGCTGTTAAAATCATGACGGTAAAGTAGGCAACGTGCGCTGCATTACCCGTAAAAAAATCAACCGTCAGTGCTGGCGCATAACCGTAATACAGTATGAAAGTCAGTGCAGTCCAGAAAGACAACAACAACCAAATGCTGTGCGTGAGCGCAAATTTACCGATTTTTTCAGCATTCCATGGCTGTTTGTACAAACGAATTCGCGCAGGCCTTTCTCCTTGCACCAGGCGTTCAACCAATATGAAAGCTTCTGTCCACAATGTTTGAAAGCAGAAGTAACCACAAAAAGCCCGGCCAACCAATCCTGTTACAAAAAACAGTAGCACCGCAGCTAAAAACAGCAGCAAGGCCAGCCAGAAAACATCTTGAGGGTAAACCACCAGATCGAACAAGAAGAAACGGCGTCCGACCATATCGAACAAAACCGCCTGACTTGGGCCATCATGTCTGGCCCAGGGTAACCATGGCAAGCCAAAATAGATGGCATAGGCAAATGCCAGCACCCCCCATTTAAAACTCCTGAATTTACCTTTGACTGACCGGGGAATGATTGGGATATGCTTTTGATACAACGACCGTTGTTCTTCACTACCTGCTTGCACCATGTACTCCAGAAAACATGCCGCTTCGAGTTTAATCACCTCTGAAGCAAAAGACCCCGCCCTTTCGAGCGAGGTCTTAAATGATTTGTTGGATAAACGTATTCACCTTTTATCCAGCTCTCTCACACCTATTGTGGAGAGAACTTATCATTATTTACCGCCGCCCAACTCATGTACATAGACGGTTAAAATCTTGATTTGTTCCGGCTTGAGGCGTTCTTTCCATACCGGCATTACACCTTTGTTCAGACCTTCGCCAATAACTTTTTTAACCGAATCCAATTTAAGCTCAGCAGTTTCTGCAGCTGGCACATTCGCCCACAGCCAGATTTTATCAGTCAAATTAGCAGAGCCGATTATCTGACGCCCTTTTGCATCATCACCATGGCAGTAGAAACATGCAGCAGTCTGACTGTGAAACAGGGTATCCCCTGCTTTCACTTTTGCAGCATCTGTTTTTTCACCGGACAGGCTCAATACGTAATTTGCCAGGTTATCAATTTGCTCGCCATTCAGCACTTCGTTAAATGCTGGCATGTAACCGTGACGACCATTCGTAATGGTTTCCTGAATTTTGTCAAAAGTCCCCCCATACAGCCAATCATCATCAGCCAGATTGGGGAAGAAACCCACTTTGCCTTGTCCACCACTTTGATGACACGCCGCACAATTGTCTGCAAACAGCACTTTACCTGAAGAAACCACAAAGTTGTTGAGCTCAGGGTCCTTTGCAATTTTATCAAAAGGCGCAGCCATAATCTTGTCAACGAAAGGCTTTTGCTTCAGTTCCGCTTCGTTCATTTCTTTCATTAACAAGGCACGTGTATTCCAATGGGTGGTTTTCTCAACCCCTTTGTCATTAACGTAACTGATTGTACCAAATCCGGTTGTAAATCCTTTTCCAACAGGCCATGCCGGGTAGGTTAACCAGTAAATAATTGATACTAAAATGGTTGCATAGAATGTCCATACCCACCAGTTTGGCAATGGGTTATTATATTCCTGCAGGTCACCGTCCCATGCGTGGCCGGTTGTTTGCACAGTTTGTGATTGCAACTTTTCCTGACTCATTTTTTGGCTTCCTTAACTTCTGATTCTTCTTCATCTTGGAATGGCATATTTTTATAGGATTCCAGACGATTCCCCCGCGATTTGCTGCCGTATACATAGAATACGATCAATGCAAACGTGGTAAATAATATTAATAACGCAACCGGCTTGGTATTTTCCGGGTGCGCAAACCATTCGATCCAACCCATAGTACTGTCGTCCTTAGCGATATTGTACGAAGTGATCGTTATCGTACTTGCTGAAATCAACCATCGTTCCCAATACCTGCAAATACGCAACCAAAGCATCCATTTCGGTCACATTACTGCGATCACCGTCATAGTTACCTTCCTGAGCCTGAGCAATAAGGTTCTTTTGCGCATCAGGAATATGTAATGTCCTGGCAACTTCAGAGCCAAATTCCTTTACGTTGTTATCCAGTTCTGCTTGATTAGCGGAATAAGGAACACCTACTGCACGCAGCGCCATCAGTCTTTCAGAAGCATCTGACGTGTCCAGGGGAGTGGCTAACAACCAGGGATAACGCGGCATCACTGATTCCGGCACCATGGACTTCGGATCCAGCAAGTGAGCCACATGCCATTCGTTGGAGTATTTCTTACCTACGCGAGCCAGATCAGGCCCGGTACGCTTAGAACCCCACTGGAACGGGTGGTCGTATTTGGATTCAGCTGCCAGGGAGTAATGACCATAACGCAATGCCTCGTCACGGAACGGGCGAATCATTTGCGAATGGCAGACATAACAACCTTCACGCACAAAAATATCACGGCCACGGCTTTCCAAAGCTGTGTAAGGGCGTACGCCTTCCACTTTTTCAACAGTGCTTTTAATAAAGAATAACGGGGCTATCTCTACTAAACCACCAATACTGATTGCAAGCATGGTTAACACCAGCATCAGTCCAATATTTGTTTCAATCCATTCGTGTTTAAAGTTAAACATATGTCCTCTCACATCACTT
>JAYVLG010000173.1:0-87105 GCA_043759595.1 Sulfurirhabdus sp.
CTTGAATCAAACTATACTCTTTTTCACCGGGACCTTCATCCTCTTTCGTTATCTTTTCTCTATTTGTAACAATTGGTTACGTTTCCGGATGAGAACTAAGTAATCAATGCATTTCAGAACCTGTAAGCACCCTGGAAAAGAAATAAATTCCAGCGTCGCACAGGCGATACAGATCCCAAATTATCTTCAAAGGGTAGCCATCCGGTACCATCGATAGTGTGAAACTCTCCACTTAACATGAATGAAGGTGTTACGTCATGACGCAAGCCAATTGCCCAATCCTTGGCGTAATAAAAATATGCTGGTCTTTTGGATAGCAATGCATTTCGCTCACCGCTCCGGTCATCTTTGTCTTGATAGAGAACATCGTATCGAATCAACCCTTCCCAACTTGGCGCGAAACGATATACACCTTGAACATACGCGCTTTCACCATGTATTTCCCGATCAGACAAAACAGGTCCAAAGCCGGAAAATTTACTTTCTCTTAAAGCATATTCACTGGTGAAGCTCCACTTTTCAGTGTTGTATTGAAAAGAAAGCATCCAGGGAGAAAAAGAGAAAGTACCCGATGCAAAAGGATCGGAAGCGCCTGGATTATATTGTGAATTAACCTTGCCATGGGTCACAGCAAGCCGCAGTCGATCCCCGTCCCATTCATACATCAAACGCCCCAAATAAGAAGTTTTACCTGAGATATCTCCCGGCCGGTCACCGCCCAGCACTGCATATTCACTGCTTTTATCACCCAGCTTCGGATTCCCGACACTTGCACGAAACGACAGCAAACCGGAATCGTTTGTATGTTCAGCGTAAAATTGCGCGCCTGTAGCAGACAATGCAAAATTTCGGGTTCGATCAAAATAAATAGACTGAGGCAACACAATACTTGGCCGTGTAAAAGCAATATCTCTGGTTTCATTGTAAAAACCGAGTGGATTCTTAATTTTACCCAATAAAAAGCCCGCCTTGGTACTTTCAGTAGAAATGAGGTTGTACCCGATAAAACCATAATCAAGACGGATGCTACCATTATCGGTTTCACCCGCGCGCCTGGACATGGCTTGAGCAGAAAACTGCAAGTCCGGATGAGGCCTGTATGAAAAATTCACACCTAATTCAGTATATTCCGTGCTGACGCTATTTCCACTAGGGCCAAAAAAATTGTTATGCGTTGAGGAAATAAGCCCTTGACTGGCAAACCCATGAATCTGCAAATTCTCAGGGATTTCAGCACTTGATGCACATGTAGTAAATACGCTTCCAGCCAATAGCAGAAACGTTTTGGATAGCCACAACATATAACGAAAATATCCGTTATCAGCGAAGCGGTAAAGTGCGAATGCGATCATTCACAATGCTCCTTCTCAAATAGCCAATAGCGCCTGGATTGGAAGCTACCATAGCAATCATTTCATCTTCGGAAGACACACTGATAGGTGCCTGCCCAGTACCTGAATAAACCAGACGATCCCAGGATTGCCTTAATTGATAGGGAAAAATATCAAGAACCTCCTTACAAAATGCAATATGCGACAAGCTGGCATCTTCCAAAACAAATACTTTAATTGGCCGGCCATCTGGCCATTTCAACAGACGCATACCAAATATGGCACGCGCCGTACCCCGGCTAAGCGAGCTAGTTTGAATGCTGGAATTTACAATGATATCCACAGCTTTAGAGGGCGAAACGACAAACACACAGCCAAACAGTAATGTGAGAATAGAAATCAGGTGCTTGATACTTCTCATTTTATTCTGAGGTATTTCAAACATGCCTGACACCGTTTGTCCGTTATCATGGGACGAATTGTGCATTATCAAGCCAATTTAATTAAAAGAACCAATTATTAAAAACTAAATATATATCGGCACATTTCTAAAAAACTTTATATTGAAGATGGGGCTCATCCTTAAATTAACGCAATCGATTTGATCAGGATCATGCAGATTGATGAATGTTAAACAAAGTTGATAGGAAATATCCCATCTAAAAATTACAGTGGGATTGATTTATTCTAGCGGATTTACGCAAAATTGCTGGCAATTCAAATATTCATGCAGGATTATTCTAGAATAAATATTTGTGTAGTCAGGATATTTGAAGAGAATCAACTTAAGACTCAGGCTCATTGCCTCTTATCACATAGTATTGAAACCGTTGAAGTAAACAAGGTCTTCACCGGCAAACAGATGCACAATTGGTCAAGCCTGCGTGTTCAGGGAATCAATGATACAATAAATGCATTTAGCATGTTAAGATTGAATATTTATAGTACTTATCAAATAGATGAAAAAATATCCAGTCGCATTAGTCTAACCAATTAAACTAAAACCAAGATAATCTTCTGATCGTTAATGAACGTTTCGAAAACCTCACTTCCAGATGCCATAACTTGCGAAGCAGCCCGCACTCTTCCCGGACTGCTGGATTGCCGTGTACACAAAACACCGGATACCATCGCCTATCAGCAATTTGACAAAACAGAGGGCATTTGGCAAAACTATACTTGGGCTCAAACTTACGCATTGGCAAAACGCTGGCGAAAATCCCTCGCTTCGGAACAACTTGCAGAAGGTGACCGGGTCGCGGTGTTATTACGCAATTGTCTGGAATGGGTATGTTTTGAACAGGCTGCCCTCTCTCTGGGTTTGGTGGTCATCCCCTTATATACAACTGACACTGCAGAAAATATAGCTTATATTCTGAAAGACTCGAACACAAAGCTTTTACTGGTTGGGAATGCCAAGCTATGGGAAAACTTAGCATCACTTTCCAACCCGCCTGTGTTGTCCAGAGTCATCTGTCTGCAACTTGAAACTACTGAGGATTGCACACAAAACTCAATCATCTGCAATGCAAGAGAATGGCTCTCTCAAGCCGGGGAGGAATTTGATGTTTCCCAACTATCACCCCACTCTCTTGCCAGCATTGTATACACGTCAGGTACGACAGGCCAGCCAAAGGGAGTGATGCTTACGCACTTCAATATTCTTTGGGATACCAGAGCCACACTTGAAGCAATACCAGCCTATCAAAATGATGTTTTTCTCTCCTTTCTGCCCCTTTCTCACATGTTTGAACGCACCACCGGATACTACCTGCCCATGATGGCGGGCAGTTGTGTAGCTTACGCACGTTCCATACAAGAGCTTGGCACGGATTTATTAACTATTCGCCCAACGGTGCTTATTGCAGTACCAAGAATCTATGAACTGTTTTACGGAAAAATTCAGGAACAGGTGATTAAGAAAGGCTGGCTGACCAATTTTCTGCTACATCAGACAGAAATTTTTGGGTGGAAGCAATTTGAGAAAATTCAGGGGCGAGGTAATTCAAGCCTCTTGCTGATGATATTGTGGCCACTGTTGCGCCATTTGGTAGCCGACAAAATCCTGTCAAAAATGGGGGGGCGTTTACGCGTAGCAGTCAGTGGTGGTGCGCCACTTTTCAATAAAATCGCCCATTTCTTTATTAGCATGGGGTTACCCTTGATACAAGGGTATGGTTTAACTGAAGCTTCACCAGTCATCAGTAATAACCGATTAGATAACAACATGCCCGACTCTGTGGGTATACCCCTAAATGGCATCGAGTACCTCATTGGTGAAAATAAAGAACTGCTGATCAAAGGCCCTAATGTCATGAAAGGTTACTGGAACTGGCCTGACGAAACACAACAGGTGATCGATAGTGATGGATGGTTGCATACTGGAGACCAGGTTAAAATCCTGGATAATCATATCTATATTCTCGGCCGAATCAAGGAAGTACTGGTCACGTCATCCGGTGAGAAAGTGCCGCCTTACGATATGGAAATGGCCATCTGCCAAGACCCGCTTTTCGAAATGGCAATGGTTGTCGGTGAAGGGAAACCGTATTTGACCGCCTTGCTGGTGCTCAATCAAACTGCCTGGGAAGAATTAGCCAGCGCTAATGAATTAAATCCTGAAGACTTAATGACACTTCAATCTAAAAAGATAACCAGTTATATCCTCACTAAAATAACACAATTAATTCAAGGGTTTCCCGGACATGCCCGAATCCGTTCTGTCTACCTGACACTAGAGCCATGGACAATCGACAACGGCTTGATTACACCCACCTTAAAACTCAAACGATCAGCCATAGCCAATCGATTTTCCAATCAAATACTTCAGCTATATGCAAAGCATGATCTGCCACAGTGAATAGAAACTATTGCAAGCAAATGATATAATGCTAAGTTTTCTACCGATACTAGTGTCTGGATTCAGCCAACACCGTATTTGCGCTATTTACTTGCAGGAATTCCACCTTGATTTCTACCGCTAACATTACTATGCAATTTGGGGCAAAACCCCTGTTTGAAAATGTCTCCGTGAAGTTTGGCGAAGGCAACCGCTACGGACTGATCGGTGCCAATGGTTGTGGCAAATCCACGTTCATGAAAATTCTGGGTGGCGATTTAGTACCCACCAGCGGCAATGTGATGATTGACCAAGGTGAGCGCCTTGGTAAGCTTCGCCAGGACCAGTTCGCCTTTGAAGACAACATCGTTCTTGATGTTGTTATGATGGGTAACACAGAATTATGGGACGTCAAATTCGAAAAAGATTCTATCTACGCCAATCTTGAAGCGACCGAAGAAGATTATATGCGTGCGGCTGAACTGGAAACCAAATTTGGTGAACTGGATGGCTATACAGCTGAATCACGCGCTGGCGAATTGTTGCTAGGTGTGGGCATTCCCATCGAGCAGCACACTGGCCCGATGAAGGAAATAGCACCTGGTTTCAAATTACGCGTGTTACTGGCACAAGCTTTGTTTTCTGATCCTGAAATTCTGTTGCTTGACGAGCCGACCAACAACCTGGATATCAACACTATCCGCTGGCTGGAAGACATCATCAACGAACGTTCCAGCACTATGATTATCATCTCCCATGATCGCCACTTTTTAAACAGTGTCTGTACCCACATGGCTGATCTGGACTATGGCGAAATTCGTATTTACCCTGGTAATTACGATGATTACATGGTTGCTTCAACTCAGGCACGCCAGCGATTACTCTCTGACAATGCGAAGAAAAAAGAACAAATTGTCGAATTGCAGGCTTTCGTTGCTCGCTTCTCTGCAAACGCATCCAAAGCTCGTCAGGCAACAAGTCGCGCCAGAAAAATTGACAAACTTAAAGATTCTGCCGTTGAGGTGAAACCGTCCAGCCGCCAGAATCCTTACATTCGTTTTGAGTATGACGAAAGAGAAAAACTGCATCGCAAAGCTTTTGAATTGCTTGAAATTGGAAAAGGCTACGATAAACCCCTCTTCCACAATCTTTCCCTCATTCTGGAACCGGGTGAACGTATTGCGGTGATCGGGCCTAACGGTGCGGGCAAAACAACCCTGCTTAAAACACTCGTTGGGGATGTAGAACCGGATCAAGGCGAAGTCAAATGGGCAGAAAAAGCCAAAATTGGTTATTTTGCTCAGGACCATGCGTCTGATTTCCATGGCGATATGTCGCTTTTCGATTGGATGGAACAATGGGGACGCGCGAGTGATGATGATCAGATGATTCGCGCTACACTAGGAAGACTATTGTTTACAGGCGATGATTCCAAAAAATCTATCCGGGTTCTGTCCGGTGGCGAAAAGGGCCGCATGTTATATGGTAAGTTACTGTTGGAGCGTCCCAATGTTTTAGTAATGGACGAGCCTACCAATCATATGGATATGGAATCCATTGAATCGCTGAATATGGCTTTGGAAGAATATAAGGGTACACTGGTTTTTGTTAGCCACGATCGTCAGTTTGTTTCATCACTGGCAACGCAGATTATCGAATTGGATGGTAAAGGCGGCCACAAACACTTTATTGGCAATTACGAAGATTATCTCGCCACTCAAGAAATCTAAATTGCTATTGCACTAAAGTGAAAGGTGAGAACCATCTGGCTCTCACCTTTTTTTACATAAATCAAATCCATCACGCCAACCAGAAGCATATTGACTGTCAGCTTTGAAGCGTTTGATGTCTTTTTTCTTTTCCGATCTATCCACACTGTCACAACCATCCTGATACCCAGCTTTATAAGCGGGCGGAAAACCAGATAGATTGACTGATTGCGGCTGATATTTATGGGGTTGTGAAGAGGGACTGGATTTTTGCGCGAAGTCGGAACACCCTCCTGCCAATATCGGAATTAAAATAAAAATCATTAACTTTTTCATATTCAGTTAAATCCCTTTCATAACTTAAGGATGGTGCACAATTCCAGCAGCACTGGCAGAACAAAATTCGGCAATTTGATTCAACAAATTTTTAACTGCCAGATTAGCAGCAATCACGCCACCATACGCATCTTCACTCGATGCATTCTCAGAAACATCGAATTCTTTTGTTGCCAAAACTTTTTTCCCGAGGATATCTATCAGCTGCACACGTATC
This sequence comes from Sulfurirhabdus sp., assembly GCA_043759595.1. Classification (GTDB taxonomy): domain Bacteria; phylum Pseudomonadota; class Gammaproteobacteria; order Burkholderiales; family SMCO01; genus Sulfurirhabdus. The sequence goes on from JAYVLG010000173.1 coordinate 6,433, forward strand.
GTCAGCTGCAGCGTACTGGGATGAGTCAGAAAAACTTGCTGTATGCGTATTATTTCAGTATCCAGTCGCACATCAGCGGTTGCAGAACCCGAATTTTGAATGACTGCGCGGAAATGAGACCTGCGTTCCAAAGCCTGTACCAGCAATGGCGCCAACATTTTAGCGGGACTATCTACCCATTGGTTCTTGGCAAAATAATTAAGTTCGTGTGGCTTCTGAATGTAAACCATTCCTGTACCATCAAATCCGGGTCTGGCAGTCGGCTTGCTCACCAGTAAGGTCAATAAATTTTGTGGTCCCGCAGATTGCTCAAATTCCGCCCCTAACGCATATGTATTCATGCTTTGAATATTTGCAGGCTGCAAAATTGAACAGCTACCAACCAGCAAAACTCCCCCTAAACAAAATAGTTTAGATATAACAACGATAAAGGATTGCCAGTCTGATTTAATAAAACGTCGCATCTTCATTCCCCTGGCCCTGGTTTTGGAGCTTGCTTTCCACGTATCAGCATCGCAGGATTTTGTTCAACTTGTTCAGTAACGCGGCGCAACGATACCGACACATCACGCATTTCTCTCATCAGGCTTTCCAGCTCAGGCAATGAATCATCTGCAAACCGCTGTGTCTTCTGGCCAACACTTTCAGAGGTATTACGCACACTCACGCTGGCGCGGGAGGCATCACCAGCCATTTTCCCTACCGCATCAGCACTACGAGCAATATGGTCGAGCAATTCAGGCAATTCAGCACTCACTTGTGCAGTATTTTCCATTGTACGTGCTGCGCCCTTAATCCCTGCATCAATCTCTTTTCTATTTGCTGCAATGGTATTGCTCAAAACAGCAAGATCAGCCAATGCCTGCTTGATGGAATGCCGGTTATCTTCACTCAGTAGCGCATTCAAATTTTCTGTGGTTTTATTCAAATTCGTTAAAAGAGCTGTCAACGCCACATCCAGTCGCCCCAGCAAAGAAGGCCCCGTTTTAATGACTGGAAACTTTTCTTCTCCTACAGCTTTTAGTAATGGCGAATTTCGGCTACCACCACTTAACTCCACGTAAGCAATGCCAGTCAAGCCCTGCACTTTCAATATCGCTACGGTGTCTTCCTTGATCGGGATGCCACGTTCAATCGCAAATTCAAGGTGCACTTGTTCCGGATTGCCGTCATCCAGCGAAATCTGCTTTACCTGACCAACCTCTACGCCACGATATTTCACAGGCGCATTCAAGTTCAATCCCGACACGGATTCACGCATGTAAGCTGTATAGTTGTCATACGTTTTACTGTATTGTTTGCCGGAACTTAACCAAAGTACGCCCGCAATCAGCGCAAAAGAAAGCAGTAAAACAAACAAACCGACAATAACATAATTTACTTTCGTTTCCATGCCTGATCCCATGCAGCCCGCCCGCGCGGCCCGTAAAAATATTCTCTGATTAAGGGATGATCCGACTCGGATAACTCTTGCATCGTTCCAACGCCCAACACTTTCTTTTCACCAAGTATGGCAACCCGATCTGCAACTCTCCAGAGCAGATCCAGATCGTGGGCAACCATCATAATGGTTAATCCCAGCGATTGTTTCAAGTGCAATACCAATTCGTCAAATCCGCTTGCACTCAGTGGATCAAGGCCTGCAGTCGGCTCATCCAGAAACAGCAACTCAGGATCCATTACCATGGCACGTGCCAATGCGGCACGTTTCCGCATACCACCGCTTAATTCACTTGGATATTTCGCTCCGGCACTCGCTGGCAGTCCCGCCAATGCAATTTTGACGGCGGCAAGATCATTGATCAAAGTGTCACTCAGCGTTGTATGTTCATGTAGCGGCAAGCCGACATTTTCAGACACAGTCAGCGAACTGAACAATGCTCCACGTTCAAACATCACTCCCCAGCTTTTTCTGAATGACAATGCTGCTTCATCATCCAGCCCCAATATTTCTTTACCGAAAACACGAATAGAGCCAGTTTGGGGGCGCTGTAATAAAATAATCTCTCTCAACAGGGTCGATTTACCACACCCACTTGAACCTGCCAGACCAAATATCTCACCCTGGTACACTTCAAGGGTCACACCATCATGTACCTGTGCATTCCCAAATCGGGTTGAAATATTATTAATTTCAATGATAGGTACTGCAGATGGTTTGATCATTTCAAATCTTCAACCAGCTAAAAACAACAGAAAAGAGCGCATCAGCCACAATTATCACAAAAATAGCCTGAACTACGCTCACGGTCGTTTGCCTGCCGACACTATCGGCACCATTACTTACCTGAAAACCTTGATAGCACCCTACCATAGCGATAATAACAGCAAACACCGGGGCTTTCCCTACACCCACCATAAAAGTGGAAAGGTTGATGGCATCTTCAAATCGATCTAAAAAATCGGCATATCCCACACCTAACTGAGATTTAGCCATGATCATTCCGCCCATTACACCCATCATATCGGAATATACGGTTAGCAACGGCAAAGCGATAACCAAAGCCAGCAATTTTGGTAGCACCAGCAATTCCATTGGCACTATACCTATAGTACGCAACGCATCGATTTCTTCAGTCACCTTCATAGTGCCAATCTGGGCTGTAAATGCGGAACCTGAGCGACCCGCTACAATAATTGCAGTCAATAGCGGTGATAACTCCCTGAGCATGGATAACCCCACGAGATCGGCAATAAAAATATTGGCACCGTAGCGCTGCAATTGCTCAGCGCCTTGATAGGCAATCACAATGCCCATCAGAAAACCCAGCAACCCCACAATAGGCAACGCATTAAAACCAGCATGCTGCAAATTATACAAAATCGGTGACCAGCGGATACGTGAAGGCTGGTCGATTGACCGTAATATCGCAATCGCACTCTCACCAAAAAATGCGAGCATACCAGTCAGCTGCTGCAAATGAGCCCAGGTCGACAACCCAATTTTACCCAGTAGATTGAGTTTGGAAGGCAGCACCTGAAAAGATATCTCAGTGTTTGCCAATTGAATCATTTCAAAGAGCGCTATTTGTTCTGGACGTTGCCCCTGCAACTTTATCACTTGCCCACCCTCTTCAAGCTTATGAATAGCACGTTGCAAAAGCCAGGCTCCAGATGTATCAATGGAATTAATCGCATTCAAGTCAATGATCAGCTCACTACCTACAGGCCAATCAAAAACGGCAAGGCGTTGCTCAAGCTTGCCTACCCCCTTCAATGTCCAGTCACCGACACAATTAACGACCTTATCAGAGGTTGACAATTTTATATCAGCGTAAGCATCTGTATTGCGGGGGATATTAGTCGTCATTTATACAAGGTTTAAAGTTATCTGCTTATGACATCAACCTTACCTGACGGCAATAAATTCAGCAAGTAAATAGTCAACTTGATAGAGACTGCAGATTACTCAATTGGGTGCGCCATGCAGAAATCTCCTAGAACACTACCTAAATTTACTGGTGGATAGTGTTAGTGCGCTTAAAAGACAAAATTTGCGCGTTCTTTATTATCGGGTTTTGCTGATTTGTAGTTGAGTATTTCCCCGTTAGCTTTTGCAACGCATGTAAAAACCCCTGATCAGACAAAATCGAATCCCACATCATCGAATATAGACGCACACAAGCTGATAGAGGGTTGGGGCTGCGCATTCGTTCCAAATCAATGCGCCATTGCAAACAATGCAAGCGGTGCTGCACCCGCACTGGCGCACGAGAAATTAACTTTTCTATTTCTTGTCTGCGCCTTTCTTCAAAAGCAACTGGATCTTCTTTGGCCAACGTCGCCCAATCAATGAAAGTCCTTTGTGGCGTATTAATATTGACCATCATTTGTCCTTTTCCATCAGAATTAAAAAGAACTTATATTTTTAATTGTAGCTATATCCATCAATAATTCAGATTAAACATAGTTATTTCAATGAAAAAAAATAGCACGTGAATTATGCAAGAATTCTCATGTCGTGAAACCATCAGCTTACCCTGTAACGAAACTCGGCAAGCAGCATATCAGCGACGAAGTAATACTAAATTGATCTTAAGGGAATAGACAACAGATCTAACCTTGCGAAACGATATCTTCCAGCATTTTCATTTCTTCTTCAGTAAACCCGGCAGCCAAACGTGCCTCGGTGTGAAGCGGACCGCGAAGTTTTGGCGCATTGTACTCACGTAACAATTGTCGAAAAGTAGCTATCGGCTCTAAACCGCGCTGACGACACAAATAGGCATACCAGCGGTTGCCAATAGCCACATGACCAATCTCATCGCGATGAATAATCTCAAGAATATCAGCAGCAGCCCTGTCACCACTGGATGCTAGTTTTTGCCTGATGGTGGGGGTTACATCCAGGCCACGCGCCTCTAGCACACGAGGAACCAGTGCCATACGAACCAGCGGGTCGTGGTCGGTAACAACGGCCATCTCCCATAACCCATTATGCGCCGTAAAATCACCATATTGAAAACCCAGGGTTCGTAAATGATCACGCAACAAAGCAAAATGATAAGCTTCCTCAGCAGCCACTTTTAACCAGTCGCCGTAATACGCTTCAGGCATATCACGAAAACGGTAAACTGCATCCAGCGCTAAATTGATGGCATTGAATTCAATATGCGCCAAAGAGTGTATCAACGCAGCTCTGCCTTCAGGTGTAGAAAGCTTACGTTTTTCAACCAGCAGCGCTGACACAAGTTCCGGTTTTTCCGGATGACCTGGTATGGTAATAGATTCTATGGATGAAAGGTCTGCCTGGCAGGATAACTCGCCCAGCTCCCAGGCTTGACGCAATGCGGCAACCAGCGTCAGCTTGGTATCTGTATCTGAGGTTTGCAGGCAAGTAAATGCCCTATTGAAAAGATCATGTATCAAATCAAGCAGCATCCGTATTCCAAATAAACAAAAAAGTGATCGGCAAGCAATCCGGATACCAGAAAAATTTAGGGGTTAACCAGCATCACCTAACTTTGCATCCATAGTTGGATTTTTAAGCCATCCAGCCACATCTCCGCCAAGCTCTTCGCCAAGATTATCCAGGGTAGCGCACGCTCTGAAAGTTCCACCGATTGTTTTGCGGAGTGCCTCAAAACTTCCGATCACTTTTCCTTTCTCGCTCAGCTTACCCCGAATATGCGCCCACTTTGGCCCAGTAAATCCACCACCACCAATAGAATGCACCTGATCAATCATGATCACGAGTTTTTTACCTGAAAATTTTGTCAAGTCCTTATCTGTTACCTCAACACTTGAATTGGATTCTTTAACAATATTTTGTGCCAGCTTCTGGTTCCAGTCACAATCCTTTCGAATATCGTCATTCGCCGTATCACTATTTTCGTAAGGAATAGTAGCGCTGATCATAATTTTTTCATCAGCATGCACTGGTACAGCAGAAAAGAAAAAAAGTGGGATAACGACACTCACAAGTCTTTTTATATCTGATCCTAAAATCATAGTTACGTCCCCAGTTAAATTGATTAAATACGCAGATTGTATCAACTATTCCTGACTCACAGAAATATCGATTGCCAAGCTAAACCAGGCCATATTTTACTGCCAATGAAAAAAAATGACATAAGAATAATCGTTAAAATTCAATTTTTCTGTAATATTCCCTCGCAAACATATACATCTGGAAAAATAGCAGCAGGCTTATATTGATGTTCACTTTTACAGGTTTACTTTATAAACCACGTTCCGATTGATCAAGCAATAATTGGAGAAATAAATGGCTGATATCAAAGCACTCTTGAAAATGATGCTTGAATTTCTTAACCTGAAGGGTGTGATATCGCAGCGCTTGCTTCCCGGGCTAAATGGCAAACAAGAGCTGGCCACAGAAGTTCTGCCGCAATCAGCCTACGTTACGGACATGATCCAGAAGGGGCACAGACTCTCAAAGATGCAATCAAAAAAGGAACGGATGTCGGCATGCAGATTTTTGACGATTGCCTGTACACCCTGTACAAGAAAGGGAGAATCAGTAAGGAAGAAACCATAAGCAATGCTGATTCCCATACTGATTTGGCATTACGTATCAGGCTGACCTAACCCAGGCCAAACAAAACAATATGAATGTATCTTAATGATTTAACAAGAGAAAAAAATCTCCCTCGAAATTACGTCAAGCCATTCATCTTGCTCGGAGCAACCTCAAATACTAAGCCGGCAATTTACTGCGTATTGCATTGCGATCAAACCACCATGTATCTCCCACAATGGCCCCAATCACCAGACTCAGGCGAGGCAAAAATACTTGTGGATCGCGTAATTCCAATTTATCCATCCATGCATTCAGCGCCTGCTGGTCTTGCACATTGCTATGCCGTTCGGCAACGCGAGCAATCAGATTATTAGCCAGCAGACTCTGGTCTTCGTGCTTTTCGTCATCGGCACGTATATCAATCACATAACGCGCAGTCACAGCTGCCAGTGCAGCGCCATCCGCGTGCTTGGGCGTTTCATCGACAACATGGTCCAGCATGGCATAGGTCAGTTCAGGGTTTATCGGAAATGTCACTGCAAGCCACACCCCCATTCCCAGTGCGGGAATAGATTCTGGTTGCTCAGCCTGGTAAAGCACATTGCAGGCTTCTACGGCTTCTTGCCAGGATTCATTCTTCAACGCAGTTTCAAAAGCTTCGCGTGCCAGTGTCCAGGCTTTTTCCTTGCGCTCTAACGCTGTCAGAATCTCCGCGACATCCAGCTGCAAGGTAGCATGTTCCATCGATTGAACATTCTTGAGCTGAGAAAGTTGAAGCAGTTTTTCCTGTAATTGCTTCTCTAATTCTGCTTTATTTACTTCAGATGAGCTACCCTCTTCTTGCCCAACCAAACTGGCTAAATCTATATCAGTTTCATTTTTTATCATAACTTATTTCTTGGAAAATAACTAAAAACAACAATTTTTGATTGCAAAGGACATCATTTTATCGTTAATTTGAGTAACAAAACCCAATTTATCAAAAAAAACTGATTTTTAGCAAAAAGAGAACATAGCAGATATGATTAAGGCTAAATTATCGCCGCATTCAAAAGTCGATTCAAGAATACAAGAGATCGTGTCGGAAACAACTTATTCAGCAATTGAGTGATGGTAAAAAAGTACTTCAATGCAAAGGACCAACACGTTTCGAAGAGAGCATATTTCAGGTAGAAACAGTAAATTGCAGTAAATTGCAGTAAATTATATTACTGGCGCACTCTTACCGAATCAAATAGTTATAAACTTAAACCAGAGTGCCAAATTTCAATTCGGAAAATACAGCACTTTTCAACAATAGCACAATCATTTAAAAACCCCGCTAAACACTCAGTCTACATAAAAAAGACTAAGTATTGCGAGGTTTTTAATTTTTACTTACCGATGTTGCCGGCGCGATGCTACTAAACCAACCAGACCCAGCCCAACCAGTATCAAGGACATAGGTTCCGGCACATTATTGCTGGGAGGAACTCCTACAGGGGCGTATGTATCACGGAACTCCCACGAAATCACATCATGATTTGCCCAAGCAGCCCCAGTACCGGAGGTAAAACCAACAAAAGCATTCGGAGTCCCCAACACAGTGGCCAGATTTACCGTGTAAGAAAGAATCGACGATGCTGGTCGAGAATCAACGTTGCTCAACCTGACTTCCAGCAAATTGGTCGCGCCATTGTAATCAACCCAGGAGAATAGATCATTTCCAGAATCAAGGATGACAGGCAGGCTAGTATTAAGAGCAACTGAACTTACACTTCCGTTAAGATCAATACCTACATGATTATCGCTATATCCATCACCGAAGCCATTATTCCAATTATCGAATTCAATTCCAACGCTATTTGGCAAACCATAGTAACCAATACCTCCGCCAGTACCACCAGCTGTATTTGAAACAGTTTGCACAACAAAAACCAGGCCATCTGCACCACCATTACCCTGATTGTTAAAATTAAATGCAAACTTGGTACTGAAAGAAACGTTAGATGCTAGCGTGACAGCAGAAGTGCTAAATACAGATCCAGCCTGCCCTCCTGTTGCTGGAGTTACACGCAAAACATTTCGTGCACTTCCGTCAACCGCAGTTGCAGCATTACCATTCAACTGCAACCCTGCTGTTGAAGAAAAATCGGTAAAATTAATTGTCGTTGCAAAAGCACTCGCTGATACGGCGAAACTCAAGGCTATCGCTAAAGTAGAGGCACGAAACATGATTATCTCCTAAGGTAGTTTGATAATAATTAATAAGCAAATTTCATGCCGAATATATTTATCAATGAGTTAGGAGCATTTCTGAGCAAAGCAGCATATGCAATGTAAAAATTTTCGACAATAAAAAATGTAGAGTCGTGATGATCCGGCGTGCCTCAGTCCTGAATATTATTAGGGAAAGCGAGTTATTAAAGATTATTTACCGTTTTATTTATGTATTTTCCTGTAAAAAATTTCGACACAGCGAAATTTTAAAAAACTCAAAAAAATAAATGCCTGAGAAAATACAAAATAATTGCTAAAATCGACCACCGGTTTTGTTAATGTAGTTGGATAAAGCCTGGCTTTCCATATTCATGTGCATCAGATTTGTATGTGTAATGCGAAACAGCGATCGCATAACTTTGTAAACAATGCGGGGATGAGTCTCAAGCAGGGATTCAAACGCATCAGGTTCAAGGGTGTATACAGTTGATTCACCAACAGAACGCAAGGTAGCCTGCCGTGGCTTTCGGTCAACGAACGCACGGGTTCCTGCGCATTCACCCGGTTTCATCGTATATACGACCCTTTCATTACCATCCACTTTACTTGTGACTGATATCCGACCCTCAGTCAGGGCAAACAGGGTGGTGTTGGGTTCACCTTCGGTAACCAGCAGTTCGCCATCATGCAGTTTGCGAATCCCCATGATATTGGATAAAACCTGACATTCCTGAACAACCAGCTCTTCGGTTAGCGAAGAAATGCATGGTGGATTTTGTTGCTTTGAACTACTCACTGAAATGCTCTCCTTTTGATAAGGTTTTTTAACCTTTTTTATTGTTGTGTCGGCTTTATGATTAGCCATTCCGCATAGTTTATGCGTAAACCTTATCTTGTTCAATAACCCTGAAGATATAAGCGAGATCAAAAGCTATTAGTGAGATCAAATCAACAAAACTACTTTTAAATGTGATTAAATTTCAGCATTCGGTTTACTTTGAGCATGTAGCAATTCAACTGACAAATGCCTAAATCTACTAATATTTACGCTAGTAATTATGAACATGATCAACGCTCAAGTCCCATTCAATGCAAATTTCTATAAGCAAGTAGTTCAAGGCTGGAGTTTGTTCGGTACAATTACCAAGGTGACCATTACACGCTAAATATACGGAAAAACAATGAAATTTCACGAACTCGCTATCGGCCAGAAATTTGAATTCCAGGGTACCGCATTTATCAAAAGCACCCCCATGATCGCGAGTGCATTAGAAACTTCAACACAAAAATTCATGGCACGATCAGCGACTGTCAAACCAATGGAGACATTAGTGGCATCACACAACTCAAGCCCTCCCAAACTATGCACTGAGCTTGTTAATAAGGCTTTTGAGACTTTTTATGCCGGTTGTCAGGATGCATTGGAAGAAATTCATGATGAACTGAGTTCTGAATCTTTTTTACTAGTTCAGGAAAAGCTAAACAATGCACGTAAAATTTTCCTGAATTCGATTTAAGAAAGCGCCTTGCCTGCCCATGCTTCTCGATTTTAATATTTACCAAACCATCGCTATTGCCTTGCTGTTTATATGGACTGGGTTTGTAAGAACAGGCCTGGGTTTTGGTGGTGCTGCATTAGGTCTGCCGCTGCTTCTGTTTATCAGCGACCAGCCCTTGTTATGGTTGCCTATAATTGCTGTTCATCTCTTATTCTTTTCTGGACTGACGCTACGCACACGGCTGCACAACGTTGACTGGGCTTATTTGCGTTTTTCGTCCCTCTTTATCGTTCCGCCTGCGATTATAGGCGTCTTCGGACTGGTTAGCCTGCCCACCTTGTGGCTGAATATTTTCATTTACTCTATCACACTGTTTTACGGTGTTATCTGGTTATTGAACCGCGCAATTGAAAGCCGTCACAAAGTCGTGGATAAATTGCTGTTAATGCTGGGCGGTTATGTCGCTGGCACATCTTTAACAGGCGCGCCACTGATGGTCGCAGTATTTATGCGCAATGTGCGCAAAGAACAATTGCGCGACACTTTGTTTGTCTTATGGTTTGCTTTGGTCAGCATCAAGATGACAACGTTTATCATTCTATCGGTGGACTTACACTTTCTGACTGCTTTGAGCTTGATACCGATTGCCTTCATTGGTCACTATATTGGATTGAGAGCACATGAAACCATCAGCAAAAATGATATTATCTTTAAACGATGGATGGGCGGTGGACTGATTATTATTAGTTCGATGGGGTTATGGGGGCTGATATCACCCTTGTTTTAGGTCATAGCGCTAATTTTAACTTGTGTTTGGCAACAACTTTAGCGCACGCGGGTTTTAATTGCCCTGAAACTCCCACTCGCGCCAGCCTCCCAACACCGGAAAATACAGCCCCAACCGAATAGGCCGATCGTCAAGATGGGAAATCAGCGCTGCGTACCGCTCTAACTGGCCTCTGTAACGCAGTTGTTCATTATCCAGAAACCCTTCCAGATCTCCCCCTTCATGGGTGCTGGTTTTGTAGTCTATTATCCAGCGGACACCTTGATCATCCACAAATGAACGATCAATAATAATATTCACCAACTCGTCGCAATAAATCCCGGTCAGCGCATATTCCGCTTGCGAATCATGATGGCGGCTATCCAGTACCCAACTCCCACGCTGGTCGCTCAAAGTAAGGCTCAGGGCTTGCACAGTTTTATCCACAGCATCGGGCAATTCATTGCGAGGCACACCAAGATTTAAAAGTGTATTTGCAAAGGAATTGCGCAGATTCTCCACACGGGCAAGGTTCCAAACCTGCGCACCTTCCTGTGCGATTTTTTGCAGCCATTTATGGACCACTATCCCGATAAATTTTGCAGTTTCGCTGGCCCATTCAAACTCGACTTCAACTTGAGCTACCAAAGCTTCTTCGACCCTCTGTTCGCTTTCTTTCCACTGAACGGCAAGTGGTGGCGGAGGTAACGCCCAGCCGGATTTCAGCCGCTGAATTGTGCTTGAAAAAACCATAGGGGGTTGCCCAGCTTCATTTTCTGCTTCTTCCGCAAGTTTACCCGCCAGATCAGAAGCTGCACTAGTAAACAACGAACCTACAACAGGCCATAACTGATTGAGCAAAGAATTTGATGATACGGTGACTTCCACAATCTCTTTTTTAAGCTTTGCTGTGGCGCAACCCAGCAAATGCAGATGATGCTTTGCCCGAGTACAGGCAACGTAAAGCAATCGACCGTCTTCATTTTTGCCTCTGCGCTTATTCAGTAGTTGCAGATAAGTATAAACAGAAGTACTGGTGTCATTGCTCCCGGTTGCTTTGATAGGCGCAAGCAATAAGTCGCTTTGGCCATGTTCTGTTGGGCGCTCTGCCCAAATCAGTAATTGAGATTCCGATGTCCGGGGTGTTCTGCCCAATCCTGGCAGAATCACAGTTTCAAATTCCAATCCTTTGGATTTGTGAATGGTCATAATCTGCACCGTATCGTCTGCCTGAACATCAGGCAAAGCAAACAGTTTGGCTACCCGGTCTGCCAACCCTGAAAAATCCGCGAGGTTACCCCCGGTATTGAATTTTTCCAAAACATCAAAAAAAACATTGGCATCTTCCAGGGCGGTTTCATCTTTCACGGCAGCCGGGCCTCCCAAAGCAAGCCATACGCCTTCAATCCAGCGACGTAAAGGCAGCCGCTGGCGTTGCGAAATTGCATCGAACAGAACACTGCGAATTCTGCTCAGGCGCTGCTGCCCTTCTTGTGACATACGCGTAAAAAGTGCTTCCTGCTGCATGAGATCCCATAGGGTACTGCGATGATCGTCACCCGCAAGCACATGCAAATCCGCCAGGGTTAAACCACACCAGGGAGCGCGAAATACAGCCAGCCATGCCAACCTGTCTGCCGGATGTGAAAGTGCGCGTGTGAGTGAAAGCAAATCCTGAATAATGGGCAAAGTCCCCAGTTGTTCGATTTCAATAGCGCGAAAGCGCAATCCAGCTTCTTTCAGAGCAGGAATAATCTCTACCAAATGACTTCTGTTACGCACCAATATGGCCACTTTAGCGGCAGAATCAGATACTTTAGCGGCCTTTACCAACTCAACTACTTTTATCGCTTCGCTAATATGATCTTTATTAAAAAAGGGATGCACCACGACAGCGGGCACACCCAGGTCATGTTTGTGAGCAATCGACTCTGAATAAGATACAGCCCCACTCGCAATATCTTCACGCTGGGGAAATACTGCCACGAAGGTATTGTTCACCCATTCTACAATGCCTTGTTGGGAGCGAAAGTTTACACTCAACGTAACGGGTTTCAGGTAGATAGTGCCGATACCTTCATGGCGTGCGCGCAAATACAGGCCCACTTCTGCTTCGCGAAATCGATAAATGGATTGCATGGGATCACCCACTACAAACATTGTGCGACCATCGCCTTCTTCCCAGCCTGCAGTCAATTTGCTGAGCAAGGCATATTGACTGAGTGAGGTATCCTGAAATTCATCCACCAGCAGATGCCTAATGCGATAATCAAGCGCCAATGCAAGATCAGTTGGGTTATCTTCTTCCCCTAATGCGCGGATCGCTGATTGTGATACCTCAGTAAAATCCACCTGACCTTGCGCCAAAAAAGCCAGCCTTAGTTGTGCGACTGCAAGCGGCAACATTTCAAACAGTGCTTCCATCACTTGCCACTGTGATTCTTCATACTTGACGGGCGGCAAAGTGCGCAATCCATCAAGTTGATCCTGAAGGAACTCAGACTCAGCCATCCGGGCAATAAGCACATCCAGCCTGTCTTTCATTAATTGACGTCGTGCTTTTTCGGTTTTATCTGTCACCTTGCTGGGTGGCAACATGCCAATGGAGGCATCCAGTCGCTTGCGCCAGCTACCTTCATTGGTCAATAGCAATTGAACGACACCTCGCCAGGCAGGCAGATCATCCGGAGTATTACCGGGTAATTCAGTACAATCCAGACTGTGCAGGACTTCAGATGAAGAAGAGGCTTCCACTTCATTCAAGTTACCTGCTGCATAACGCAGGACTTCTATGAGTTCGCTGCCTACTTCATCAGTGATTGCTGCATGTAATTTCTCTAGCGCTTCACATACTACCGTCTCCAAAGCAGTTTCGAGACTTTCGCGCTGTATGCGTTCATCAGAGTGAACAGCAATATGCCTCAGCCACTGGTCACGTCTTGCCAGCATGGCAGCCAGAAGCCCTTCTACCGTTTGCAGATTGTTATCCAGATACGTTAACAACCGCCGCACCGACTCCGACCAACTATTCCCCGATTCAAGCAAAGCAAGGGTACCGCGCGCAGCTTCTATATAAAGCGCAGTAGGGTCTTCAGTGACTCCGGGTTGCGCACCAAAATTAGAAAGCACAGGCATTTGACGAGTGAGCGAAGAACAAAGTGAATCGATAGTCTGCATTCTAAGACGTAGAGGGTTTTCCTGAATGTGCCAATTCTTCTCATCATCCCTTCGCAGCACGGCCTTTGCCAGCAGCCAGGTTCTGCGATCATGTTCATTTTCCGGTTCCGGATCAATGCCCGCCTTGCCCAGCGCTGACAAAACACGCTCCCGCATTTCCCCTGCTGCTTTACGCGTAAAGGTAATCGCCAGGACTTCTTCCGGCACTTCCACGCTGCCAAGCAAGGTCAAGAATCGTTGAATCAACAGACCCGTTTTACCTGAACCTGCAGGCGCCTGCACGATGAATGATTGCGATGAATCTAACGCAATTTCACGTGCCAGTTTGTCCGTTTGCAATATTTCAGTTGGGTTCATGTTAATTTTGATTCTTTTTCATATGTAAAACAGTGGTAATAGCTGCTGATTGAAATTGTCTATTGCACAAACCAGCGAAAAACTTCAGTCAGGTTCTATAGGTGATTCATCGGTATCAAGTAAACTGGCATGACTTGATTCGCTGACACGACAAAGCGGGCCTAGATCGCAATAAGTACAAGTTTTAGGAAACTGTTTGGGATCAACCACAGCTTTGCCAGATCTGAAATCCTCTCCCAGCTGGTTTAAGACACTTTGCCAGGATGCAACCATATGCTCCCATGTTCCAAACTCTTTTCCCGCATCTGTCTCGGTAAATGGCGCAATACCGGGTACCGCACATTCACTTGCTGAATACCCCTTAAAACCCATTTCACCCAGTCGGATTTGTGCAAAATACACTGATCTGACATTTTGTCCGGAAGCCGTGCAATAAAGCGGTAGTTGTGGTTCTTCAGGCCTGTCACTAAACCAGTGTTTCACATTGGGAACATTGGTTTTGTAATCAATAATCGCCTGAGTGCCATCAGCCAGCGTATCCATTCGATCAATTTTCGCATTGACGCTGATCCCGCCAATCGACACGGCTTGTTGGCGTTCAGATGCCAGCACCACAAAGGGGGGCCGCTGTTTTTCAATCATCAGCCATTGCAGCAGCAAATTCACCAAACGCCGACACTCAAGATCAGCAAAGCGTTTAGTGAAAGTGTTGGGGCGGTATCTGGCCAATTCTTCTATCGCTTTGTTTGCAGCTACTTGCGCCACCTCATCAATTTGGCTATCCGTTAAGCCACATAACTGGGCGTGGCTTTTTAACTCATCCCAAGTCAGTTCAAGCGATCTGTGCAACAGCGTTCCACGTTCAGCAGGCGACAATCCAATCCGCCCTTCTTCCAGCGTTTCCGCACCTAGCCGGTATTCACCAAAAGCACGAAACGGGCAGGCAGCCTGTTGCTTGAACAAACCTGTTCCCCCTCGCGTGAGGCTATTATCCAGTAAGGCAGGACCCTGAATATCTTCCAGCTGTTCAAGATCATTAGTCGCATGAATTAAACGGGCGTAACTTGATGTGGAAACAGCTGCTAATGCTGCACCATCCACTTCCGGTAAATCCTGAATCAGCGGAGAGGGACGCAAAGCACGGTCCCCATCCCGCTCGGGATAACTGAATATCACATTAGGTGCTGATGCCCGTAAACGTGATGTAATTTGTTGGGAAAACACCAGTTCACGGGAGGCTGATGAATGCGGCAATCCCAAATCACGCTGTAAATTGAGTGGCAAAAATGGATTGGGATGAGCCGCTGCCGGCCACACTTCATCATGCACACCCATTACCCACAAATGATCAAACAACATGTTTGCGGCTTCCAATGTTCCCAGAATTTGAACAGGAACAGTATCCGTTTCTGGCTGAAACATCGCTTCTGACGTCATACGCCGCAAGTAACCAAGCGCATCAAGAAAACCTGTGTCTGAGAGCACCAAATCCAGAGAGGAAAACGCATTCAGCAAATCGCGCCAAGCACCGGCCGCCTGGAATTCTTCACTGCTCAAGGCACGTTCTCCAGGCCAGCCCAGATCATGCAACACTTGCTTGAACAGCCCCCCCCACTTACCAGGAGACTGTTTCAGATACTGTATGTGAGAAGAAACGGGGAGCAACTTCTCGATGCACTCTGCAAAAACTGGAGAAGTATAGGGCCGCAACTCCCCTTCTTTGTTCACAGACTTTGCAAGAGACGACAATGTAGACAAGGATATTTCAAGCTCACCAATACTGCGCAGTTTAGCGTCCAGCAAGCTGCGCTTCGCCATTTCGGATTCTGCACCAGCAATAAAAGCTGTACGCAGTAATACTCCCGCCTTTTCTAAAGAGAGCTTTCCATCTAACAGTTCAAGTACAAGTAATGCGCCATGAATAACAGGGAAATCTATCAAACCATTACCCATAGACATATTATACGGCCGTTTAATCTTGTCAGCCGATTTGGGCAAGACAAGCTGGGGCTGCAAAACATCATCAAAACGATGGGTAATCGCTTCCTGAAGAGCGCTTAAATCCGGCACAACAATACCAATTGTGTCCCTGGGATTTTTTTCCAGCAAGTTGCGCACCCAAACTGCAGCAGCAGAAATTTCTGCTGCTGAATCTGTAAATCGGGTTCTTACCGCTTCTTTACTATTTGCTTCTGGCTCCATTTCAGCGCACGGGCACCCCAATGCTTGCAAAGTAGCAAGCAATTGACGCTGTTGCGGTGTCAATTCATCAAACCCGGCCAGAACAAGACGACCAGGTAAGGCAATTTCCCCTGCTTTATATCCTTCTTCAACCATACCAGGAAGGCGCGCATGATCCAGCCAATTCTGTTTAACACATATCTCTTTGAATTTTTTCGCCCAGCCAGAAAAAACTTGAACATCCGCACTTAACAGTGACTGATCTGCAGGCAATTTCAAATGCCATATTTGCATTAATTGCCAGGCAGCAGCAGCATTTTTTGCCGTTGCAGGAACCTGCAATAAACGGCTTTCGGAACTGGAATAATCAGCTACGATATTTTCCCATAAAGATTTTTCCTGTATCGCATTCAGCAATACGCTCGTTTGAAATCCACCACCTACACTAGGCCCCTGAGTGGCCATTGCATCCCAACAGCGCTCTATCCAGGATGACCACGGCAATATATCCGGGCTTTGCCATGCCATTCGGCCACGCGATTGTTGTATCGTATCAAACTGAGATTTGAGAAAACGCGCCAGCCGCTGATTAGCGGTCAAAATAGTGGCACCGGATTCGATGGCTTCAATAATATCAGCGCGCATTTGATATCAGTCTGAGTTCATTCGATTTTATACGGAACATGGTTAGGTTATTTAGCGCCCCTAATCTCATCCAGACTCACGGTTCGGTATTGTTTTGGCAAAGCAAACAGCTGGCTATCCGTGTTGATCATATGGTAACCCACCATGCGACGCGTATTGCCGCTGTGATAAGTCGCCTCAAGAGGTAACCCATATTTCAGTTCCCGGCCAAACTCAAATACGGTCTGTGCGAGATCACAATCCTTCTGTAACTCAGGTGGTGTCGCCATGAACGTTTGAGCTTGAACTTGTGCCAGAGTCTCGTTATATCGACGCAATGCACTTACTGCATCCGGCAGGAACCCTTCAACAGCCGTAATTTGCATGCACATTTCATCATTCACGAAAATTTTCACCTGTTTAGCACCTTTACCTTGCTTTGGCAAATCCGTTACTTCCTCGCGCACGAGCCATTTGGCAGGCTTTTGCATTGTCACCACACCTGCATCAATTTTAAGAATTTCCTGACGGTCGTGTGTCACATTAAAAATGCGTTTTTCCTGACGATCCAGCAATAAAAAATCGCTCTTGTTATTCCCGTCATCAATCCGCATGAATTGATCAGTAATCAGAATACGCATCGGTACAACTGGCGTTCCTTGCTCCTGATCCAGATAGTTCAGCTCCAGCATTTGCGCAGCCCATGCCGGCATTGTCAGCAGCCATAAAAACAGAATTTTTTTAAGCATTTAACCCCCGTGCCAAATCAGCTTGAATATCGCCAATCGCTTCCAAACCTACTGCAACACGCAGCAAGCCATCACTAATCCCCGAAGCAGCCCTTGCTTCTGCCGTTACCCTGCTGTGAGTAGTGGTAGCAGGATGCGTGATCGTCGTTTTGGTATCCCCCAGATTTGCGGTAATGGAAAGCATTCTGGTGTGATCTACAACACGCCATGCAGCGTCCTTACCCCCCTTAACATCAAAGGAAAGTATCCCTCCCCCGCTCTTCTGCTGTTTCATGGCCAGGCCATGTTGAGGATGTGACGCCAAACCAGGGTAATAAACACGATCCACCTGTGGGTGCTGCTCTAGCCATTGTGCCAAGGCCAAAGCATTTTGTGAATGTGCATCCATTCTGATTTTAAGTGTTTCCAGACCCTTTAAGATCACCCAGGCATTAAACGCGCTCAGGGTTGGACCAGCTGTACGCAAAAAACCGTATACACCTTCCATTAATTCCTTCTTACCCAGCACTGCCCCACCCAGCACACGCCCCTGACCATCCAGATATTTGGTTGCTGAATGAATCACAATATCTGCCCCCAGTTCCAGCGGGCGTTGCAACATTGGCGTACAGAAGCAATTGTCCACAGCCAGCCAGGCACCCGCCTGCTTAGCTACACTACTTAATGCACCGATATCACATACTTCGGTCAATGGGTTTGAAGGAGTCTCAACAAATAATAACTTGGTGTTTGGCTGAACAGCGGCTTGCCATGCACTCACATCTGTCAGTGAAACAAAGGTCGTCTCAATGCCAAAGCGTTTCAATATATTGCCAAAGAGCTGCACCGTCGTACCAAAAATGCTGCGCGAGGCGATAATATGATCACCGGCGGACAAAAGCCCCATGACGCAAGACAATATGGCAGACATCCCACTGGAAGTTGCCACGCAAAACTCGGCGCCCTCAAGTGCAGCTAAGCGCTCTTGAAACACGGTGACAGTCGGATTGGTAAAGCGCGCATAGATATTCCCCGGCTCCTGACCAGAAAAGCGGGCTGCTGCCTGTGCTGCATTTTCAAAGACAAAACTTGAAGTAAGGTACATTGCCTCAGAATGTTCATTGAATTGACTACGATGGATGCCGGCTCGCACGGCCAGCGTTTCCAGTTCAAAATCATCAGACATAATATTCATCTCCAAATAAAAAAACCCGTCCAGCTTTCGCGGAACGGGTTATTCCTCGTTTAGCTGGATTTATAAAGCGCCCGCAAGCTGAAATCAAATCGGCGCATGAATATAAAGTTACGCTTCCCGCATAACGATGTCAATTATTTTTCAGGATTCCGCCGAGCTGAGATTAAGATCAAGCTGTCGTGTGGACACAGTTGATTTATCGTCCTCATTACCGTCATTCCGGTTTGATTCAATCATCGCAAGATATTCTGGCGTAACATCACCCGTAATATAGTCGCCGTTAAAGCAGGACGATTCAAAATGTGTAATGAGCGGATTGGCCTTTGAGACGGCCGCTATCAATGCATCAAGATCTTGATAGAACACCGCATCGGCTCCGATTTCCAGTGCAATCTGATCATCCGTACGGCCAGTTGCCAGTAACTCCTGACGCGTTGGCATATCAATACCATAAACGTTCGGAAAACGAACTGGAGGCGCGGCAGAAGCCAGATAAACCTTACGCGCACCCGCTTCACGTGCCATTTGTACGATCTGCTTGCTGGTTGTGCCACGAACAATGGAATCATCCACCAACAACACATTTTTATCTTTAAATTCAATCCCGATCGGATTTAACTTTTGACGCACTGACTTTTTACGCATTGCCTGGCCAGGCATGATAAAAGTACGGCCAATGTAGCGATTTTTGATAAAGCCTTCACGGTAAGTGACCCCCAATCGGTTCGCCAACTGCAGGGCACTGGGGCGACTGGTATCTGGGATAGGAATCACCACATCAATATCGGCAGGACTGAGAGTTAAACGAATTTTTTCAGCTAGACTTTCACCCATATATAAACGGGTTTCATACACAGAAATACCATCGATCACTGAATCGGGTCTGGCCAGATACACATATTCGAAAATACAAGGATAATACTTTGGATTCATCGCACACTGCTGGCTATAAAACTCACCAGTCTGCTCTACCAGTATCGCCTCGCCTGGCGCAACATCACGCATCAGCTGGAATCCCAGCGTATCCATAGCGACACTTTCAGAAGCAACCATATATTCTGTGCCACTTTCAGTCTCCGCTTTGCCAATCACCATGGGGCGAATACCATAGGGATCACGAAAAGCTACCATGCCATATCCCGCAATCATTGCCACTACAGCGTAAGCACCACGACAACGGCGGTGCACCCCAGCCACTGCAGCAAATACTGCGGCAGCATTGAGCTTGTGGTTGTTTGAGCTTTCCTGTAATTCATGGGCCAAAACATTTAACAATACTTCAGAATCAGAATTAGTGTTGACGTGCCGTAAATCCTGCTGAAAAAGCTCTTCTTTCAACTGTTCGGAATTGGTCAGGTTACCATTGTGTGCAAGGACAATGCCAAAGGGAGAATTGACATAGAAAGGTTGCGCCTCAGCAGAGGAAGAAGCGCTACCTGCAGTCGGATAGCGTACATGAGCAATCCCCATGTTACCCTTTAAAGAGCGCATATTACGGGTTCTGAACACATCCCGCACCATGCCATTCGCCTTGTGCATATGAAACGTATTACCCTCTGCAGTAGCAATGCCAGCAGCGTCCTGACCGCGATGCTGTAGCACCTGCAACCCATCATAAAGCACCTGATTCACTGGGGACTTTGCAACGACGCCTATAATTCCACACATACCCGATTTACTCGAAAAATAAAAATTTTGAAACTGCTCACATATCGTATTTGATTCGCTTGGACAAATCATCCGGCAACCAAGGTTTGATACTGACTGCTAAAGCTTCCAGAGGTGCACTAAACATCGCATTTTGCCAAAATCCCTGACGTGGAACAGCAGTAAGGCCAGCCAATAACACCAGCACCAACACAATCAACAGCCCTCTTGCCAAGCCAAAAAAAGCGCCTAACCCTCTATCCATCATGCTCAACCCGATCGTTTTAACCAATTCAGACAAAGTAATAGTCAGCAGGCTCATCAGTAGCAACGTCACCAAAAACAAAATCACGAAAGCCGCTAAAAAACGAAGCGATTCGTCAGGAATGGCATTTGGCAGTATAGGCTCAAATTGCACTGAATAAATGTTCGCAATCCAGAAAGCGACAAACCAGGACAAAAGCGCTAAAACTTCTCGTACCATGCCTCGCATGAGGCTCAACAAAATAGAAAAGCCTATTATCAGTAATACTGAGTAATCGAATGCTGTCATATCAACATCAGGTTAATAGATAAATCACTCTTTCATTTCAGTAATAATACCATCCTGAATGCCCG
Source organism: Sulfurirhabdus sp. (assembly GCA_043759595.1). Taxonomy (GTDB): domain Bacteria; phylum Pseudomonadota; class Gammaproteobacteria; order Burkholderiales; family SMCO01; genus Sulfurirhabdus. Next base: position 27,404 of record JAYVLG010000173.1, read on the forward strand.
AGGCTTTCAGTTTTTCCTGTAGCTTTTCTGCATCCTGGCGAGTAGCAAATGGTCCTGCTCGCACCCGCAGTTTTACTCCAGACGGTGTTTTAAGCGTTTCAGTGTAAAACTTTACGCCTATCGAGGAGAGTTTTGACTGCCTTTGCTTGGCATTGTCCAGATTTGAAAAGGCACCCAGCTGAACAACAAAACCTGATGATGCCTTTGTGCCTGGCTCGGCCTTGTGAGCAGGCTCGGATTTATGCACAGGTTCGACCTTGTGCGCAGTTTCTGACTTATGAACCAATTCAGCTTTCAGCGGCTTGGCTTCGGCTTTTTGCACAGGTTTTGGTGCAGGTTTAGCTTCTTCTGCTTTTGCTGGTGAGGCTTGCGCTTTTGAAGGCACTACGGGTTCAGGTTCAGGAACAGGCGCTTGTGCCTCTGTGCTGGGGGGAGGCGCTTCAAGAGCCGGTTTATCTTGAGCAGGTACGGTATTTGACGAGAAGTCAGTTCCATCGCGGGAAGGAATGTGAATAGCGATATCCTGACTGACAGGCTTGGGTTCATTATCCAATACCATTGGCAAGAAAATAACAACTATCAGGACCAATGCAATGGCCCCGACTAAACGACGTCTTGCGCGCTTTTTCAGCTGAATTTCTTCATCAGTGATAGATTGAGCCATGTGTTTTACATCCCTGGTGGCCAATTATATTGACCAAAAATATTAGTTTCAATGCCACATCAGCATGTTAAGTTAAATGCAATTCCCGAAGCGCGTCCGCTACCGAGTGAAATGAACCGAAAACGACAATTCTATCATTTTCGGAGGCAAGGATACAGGCTCGACGATATGCAAAACCAACGGATTCATATTCCTCGGCCACTACATTGTCAATTTCCTTTCTCAGGACCTGTAGCAAATGCTGACCAGTTGTCCCGCGCATTTCCTTAATATCAGCCAATAACCAAGTGTTAATCTGTGCCTTTACTGCGTTTATTACACCTGCAATGTCCTTATCACCCAGCATGGCAAATACTGCTATCGTTTTACCTTCACAAGGCATGTTTTGTAAATTATCCGCAAGTGCCCTTGCTGCATGGGGATTATGCGCCACATCAAGAATAACAGCCGGTCTGCCTGGCCTGACTTGAAAACGCCCCATTAAACGCGTATCCAGCAAGCCGTTACGTATATTATTGGCCGTTACCGGCAATCGGAACTTTAACTCATCAAGCGCGGTTAAAGAGGCAGAAGCATTAGCCAGCTGAAACTTTCCACGTAACACCGGATAAGGGAGTGCATGACGGCTTCCGCGAGGCCCATCAAACTGCCATTGGGTATCCAGCTGGGTAAAACCAAAATCACGACCAATTCGATATAACTTGGCACCGATGGTTTCAATTAACGCCTCAACGACTATCGGCAAATCTGGTTCCGCGCAGATAACCGGTTTTCCAGCACGAACAATCCCCGCTTTTTCCAGGCCGATAGCTTCGCGCGTATCCCCCAGATAATCCATATGATCCATATCGATACTGGTGATAATGGCACAATCTGCATCAAACACATTCACAGCGTCCAAACGACCACCAAGACCAACTTCGAGAATAGCGACATCCACTTTCTGCTGAATAAAATGTTTGACAGCAGCAAGCGTCCCAAATTCAAAATAAGTAAGAGAAATATCGTTTCTGGCTACTTCAACCGCTGCAAACGCATTGCACAAATCCACATCAGAAGCCTCCTCGCGCCCCACCCTTACTCTTTCGTTGTAGCGCAACAAATGGGGTGATGTATAACATCCAACGCGAAAACCAGCATCACTCAAAATAGCTTCCAACATGGCACAGGTGGACCCTTTACCATTGGTTCCACTCACTGTAATCACTGGAAAAACGGGATCAAGCTGCATTGCCCGCTTCACTTTTGCTACACGGTCAAGACCAAGCTCAATGGTTTTTGGATGCAGTTGCTCCAGATAGGACAACCAATCAGGAAGTGCCTTGAATTCTGGCTTCACAAGAAGATGATAATCAAAAAATTAGGCAACTCTTGGTACTTTCAACATCATGGTGAGCAAATTAGCCAATTTGGCACGCATTTCGCGGCGATCCACAATCATATCAATTGCACCATGCTCTAACAAAAATTCAGCCCGTTGAAAACCATCAGGCAATGTCTCACGCACGGTTTGTTCAATCACACGAGGACCAGCAAAGCCGATTAAAGCACGGGGTTCCGCAATGATCACATCACCCAGCATAGCGAAGCTGGCCGAAACACCACCCATGGTCGGATCGGTTAATACTGAAATGAAAGGTAGTTTTTCCTGTGCCAGCTGCGTCAGTGCCGCACTGGTTTTGGCCATCTGCATTAAGGAATACAGGCCTTCCTGCATGCGGGCCCCCCCACTCGCCGAGAAGCAGACAAAAGGGAGTTTATGTTCTACACATACCTGGACAGCACGTACAAAACGCTCCCCAACAACAGAACCCATTGAGCCGCCCATGAATTTGAACTCAAATGCAGCAGCAACCAGGGGGACGTTTTCAACACTGCCCTGCATGACTATGAGAGCATCTGATTCTTCCGTATCCTTTTGCGCTGCACTTAAACGATCTGAGTAACGCTTGCTGTCTTTGAATTTAAGCACATCAACCGGTAATACTTCTGCGCCAATTTCATAACGGCCTTCAGGATCAAGCAACATATCCAGCCTGTTACGACCTGTTAAACGGTTATGGTGGTCACACTTGGGGCAAACCTCCAGATTTTTTTCCAGATCGGCGCGATATAGCACAGATTCACAGGTTGGGCATTTATTCCATAAACCTTCTGGAACAACTTTTTTGGCGCCACTGATCTTGCGCTTTATTTTTGGGGGTAATAATTTTTGGAACCAGCTCATAATTTATTCCTTAATCCATGCCATTAATTTCATGGGTTACTATTTTTCATCCATTGCAGTGCGAATATCCCTGAGCAATGTGGAAACATTTTCCAGCAGCTTTTCTTTAGGGGACGCTTCAATTTCCTGAATAATACGGCTGCCAATAACCACGGCATCAGCAAAAGCAGCAATTGCCTTTGCGGTTGCTGCATCACGAATACCAAAACCAACACCCACTGGCAAACCTGAAGCAGCTTGAATTTCCGGAATTTTTTTGCCCACTGCTTCCAGATCCAGATTTGCCGAACCGGTTACACCCTTAAGCGAAACGTAGTATAAAAAGCCACGAGCCATCTTCGCTACCAGTTTAAAACGCGCATCCGGTGTTGTAGGGGACAACAGGAAAATCGGATCAAGGCCGTTTTGATAAAGCAATGTAACAAAATCAGCACTTTCTTCTGGCGGATAATCAACTGTCAACACGCCGTCTACGCCAGCCAATGCAGCTTGCTTTGCAAATTCAGCCTGCCCCATCCGTTCTATCGGATTAGCGTAACCCATCAGCACAACTGGCGTGGTCATATTGGTTTTACGAAACTCAACCACAAAGCCCAATACATCTTTTAACCCAGTCCCGTACTTCAAGGCCCTTTCACTAGAGCGCTGAATGGTGGGACCATCGGCCATAGGGTCAGAAAAAGGCACGCCAAGTTCCAAAATATCCGCGCCAGACGCTACCATCGCATGCATTAATGGCACCGTAATTGACGGTTCTGGATCACCCGATGTAATAAAAGGAATCAGCGCTTTACGCCCTTGCGCTTTTAACTGCTTAAAAGTTGTTTCGATACGAGACATGATTTTCCTAAAACTTGAGGCCAGACAACTCAGCCACTGTTGCCATATCTTTATCTCCCCGACCAGAGAGATTGACCAGCAAAATCTGGTCCTTTTTCATGGTCGGTGCTATTTTGGCAGCATGGGCCAGAGCATGACTGGACTCAAGCGCCGGTATAATACCTTCAAAATGGCACAGATCATGGAATGCCTGAAGTGCTTCATTATCAGTGACCGTAACATACTCTGCACGACCGCTGTCTTTCAGATACGAATGTTCCGGGCCAACGCCCGGATAATCCAGGCCGGCAGAAATAGAATGTGTTTCAATAATCTGGCCATTATCATCCTGCATAAGATAAGTACGATTTCCATGCAGAACGCCTGGTGTGCCCGCAGATAACGGTGCAGCATGCTTACCACTGTTTAAACCTAACCCACCGGCTTCCACACCGATCAATCGCACATCCGCCTCTTCAATGTACGGGTAAAACAGCCCAATTGCATTAGAACCACCTCCTACACAGGCAATTAACGCATCTGGCTGACGCCCGGCAATCTCGACCATCTGAAGTTTGGCTTCCTGACCGATCACTGCCTGAAAATCCCTTACCATCATCGGATAAGGATGAGGACCAGCAGCTGTGCCAATAATATAAAAGGTGTTTTCAACATTCGTTACCCAATCGCGCATTGCTTCGTTCAGTGCATCTTTCAATGTTTTGGAACCGCTTTCAACAGGCACAACAGTTGCACCGAGCAGTTTCATGCGATAAACGTTACTGGCCTGACGTTTGATGTCTTCAGAGCCCATATACACAACGCATTCCAAACCATAGCGCGCTGCCACTGTTGCGCTCGCTACACCATGCTGACCAGCTCCGGTTTCTGCTATCACGCGAGGCTTACCCATTCGGCGCGCCAAAAGCGCTTGCCCGACAGTATTATTGATCTTGTGTGCACCAGTGTGGTTCAAATCCTCTCGCTTAAGATAAATCTGTGCCCCACTCAATTCTTCAGACCAGCGTTTTGCGTGATAAATGGGGCTCGGACGCCCAACATAATGCTTTAGCTCACGCGCAAATTCAGCTTGAAATTCAGCATCTTTGGCAAAATACTCATATTGCAATCTGAGTTCATCCAGCGCCTTAACCAAGGTTTCAGCAACAAAAATACCACCATAGGGACCAAAATGGCCCTTTTCATCCGGCTTATCATACATCTGCATCACGCACTCCTTTCATAAACGCAGTCATTTGAGCTGCGTCCTTAATCCCTTTTGAGGCTTCTACCCCGCTGCTCACATCTACCGCCCAGGGTCTGACATGTCGTATTGCAGCAATCACGTTATCTGCGTTCAACCCACCCGAAAGCACAACGGGTAAGGATAATTGATCTGGAATCAAGCTCCAGTCAAAGCTTTGCCCTGTCCCGCCATGAGTGCCTTCAACAAATGCATCCAGCAACAAACCCTTGGCGCCCGAATAAGCCAGGGCGTATTGTACCAAATCTATACCCGGTTTGACTCGAACTGCTTTCAGATAAGGCAGGCCAAACTGTTCACAGAATTCAGGGGGTTCTTCTCCGTGAAATTGCAACAAATCCAGTCTGACACGACCAATAATATCCAGCACATCCTCAGACGATGGATTCACGAAAAGACCTACATTTGTAATAAATGGCGGTAATTTTTGAAGGATGCTATCAGCTTGATCAGAAGTCACAAAACGAGGACTTTTGGGGTAAAACACCAGGCCAATTGCATCCGCACCAACTTCAGCAGCAAATAGCCCGTCTTGAACACGCGTTATGCCACAAATTTTAACTCGGGTTTGCATAATTCTCCGGCTATGGGACGTTTTATAGTACGTTGAATGTGCGCATTTCAGAAATTACCCTGTTTCCTTCAATCCATTCTGAAAAATTGCAGCGTTACTGAAAAACACTAAAAACAGCGATTATGCCAGTAACAGGTGAGGGTTGGCGAATTCTGGCAATTGAAATTTAGGATCGTAGGCTATTTTTGCGAGATATAAACCATCAGGTGCGAATGTTGGAGCAGCTTTTGTACGGTCGGTACATTCAAGCAGCACTTTCATCCAGGAAGGCGCTTGCTTGCCATTTCCAACATAAATCAGACTTCCCACTATGTTGCGCACCATATGATGCAAAAAGGCATTTGCACATAGATCAAAAATAAAATAGTTTCCTTGCTGGACTATTTCAAGCTTGCGCAAATTTTTAACCGGGGATTTAGCCTGGCATTCAGCTGCACGGAAAGCACTAAAATTATGCTCACCTATCAACAAGTTTGCCGCTTCCTGCATTTTTACAATATCGAGAGGTGCATGATACCACCCTACCTTCCCCTGAAGAATTGCAGGCCGCACTGGCTGATTGAGTAATATATAACGGTAACAACGATCCATCGCACTGAAACGCGCGTGAAACTCATCGGGTACGCATTGCATCCATTGAATGGAAACAGATTTGGGTAACAAAGCATTTACACCACGAACCCAGGCTGTATCAGCGCGAACAACGTCAGTCTCAAAGTGAACAACCTGTGCAAATGCATGCACACCTGTATCTGTTCGTCCTGCCGTAATCACCCGAATCGGGTGGCAAGCAATTTGTGAAAGAGCCTGCTCAAGGATATCCTGTACACCACACCCAGAAGGCTGACTTTGCCAGCCACAGAAATGGCTCCCGTCATATTCCATTCCAAGTGCAATCCTCACAGTCTCAACAATCCTAAAACCAGCACCACAACACTTGCCAAAGCCACCAAATCACTTAAATTAAACCGGTCAAGCGTCAGAATCAATTCCTCATTTTTAATAAGGGCGCTTTCCGACGTTTCGAAAACATCGCGCCACGACTTTTTGCAACCCAGCTGTACTGACTGATCTGCATATTGCAATGTTAACCAGATGCGTACAGCTATCTTATCGACATTGATACCTAAATATTTAAGTGGCATCATCAGTATATACAGCCCACTTAACAAGTCACTTCGGGGCGTAGTTCGAAACAATAGCGCGAGGCCTGCGAGCAATAGAAAAAGTCTCCATGCCTGCACACAACCTAATTGCAATCCCTCTAAACTCGGGCTAAAAATTCCGGCCTCAGGGTAGATTAATTCACCAGGTGTGGCATATCCATAAATCAATAATAGTGAAATGAGAAGATAACGAGTTCGACGAATCAAGCGAGAAAATTCATTGGCTTTGAAATAGATCAGGAACACCAGCATGAACACACTTAAAATCAGCAAAGACAGTGGTTGCATCCATTGAGTAAAAATCGCCAGAAACAACCACATAACAATCTTGGTTGCAGCATGGAGTGAGATTTGAAGCACCTGAATATTCATAGCTGGCTACCCGAACGGGTAGCCAGGCAAAAAATCAACCTAATTCAGCAAGCAAGGATTTCGCATCGTCTTGCTGTTGCTGGTCTCCTTCACTCACAACTTCCTGCAGAATTTCACGGGCACCTTCAGCATCACCCATTTCTACATAGGCTTTTGCCAGATCCAGTTTGGTAGAAACTTCCTGCCAATGATCTCCGCTTTCAACCTTGCTTTCCACATGTGGCGCAGCTATTGTAGGAGATTCATCCATATCCAGGGTAATTCCGGAAAGATCCAGCCCTAATGATTCAGATTGAAGTGCTTCTGCTGCTTCAACAGGCTCTTGAGATTCATCATCTAAATTGAAGTCGAAATCCAAATCCGAGTCATCACTGGTGGCTTCTAAAGAAATGGCTTCCTCAACAGGTGCAGGTGCCAGATCAACATCTGACTCAGAAGGCAATTCAAGGTCCAGATCACTTCCCAAACCAAATGTATCTTCGTTCAAATGCAACGCTGCTTCTTGTTCTTCCTGGGCTGCTGCTTGCTTCTTCTCCAAGGCTTGAGGAATGATAGTGTCCATATCAAAATCCAAACCAAAGTCTTCAAGAACGGGGGCTTCAACTTGTGGCTGTTCTGCTACATCATGAGGGGTGTGTTCTAATGATTCAGCAATACCAGTTTCAGCCTCAACATCGGAATCAGGCAATTCCATATCAAAATTCAGAATACCTTCTTCATCAGTCTCACTTTCCGGTTCATATAATGGTGTTTCTTCAGGTTCAACCACCATGTTTGTATCAGTATCCAGGGAGAAATCGAGATCTGGCGTTGTGTCATCAGCCATATCACTCATTGCAGCTACCGCACCTGCAGTACCAGCCACTCCAGCCGCAGCCATTCCCGCTGTCACAAGGCCGGAATTCTCTTTGGAGGATTCAGCATGCGCATCAGAAGAAGCAAAGCCAGCTGCATAGAGCGGATTTTTAGGATCCAGTTCTCGACCCATTTCTGCTGCCTTTTCCCATATAGGACCAGGCTTGCCACTTTGAGCTGCATATAGCTCGCTTGCCAATGTTTCATATGCCTGGGCGTTCTTGCGTGAGGCATAGATCTCCAGCAGCTTCAGCTGAATTTCATGCCTGCCTGGATCTTTAGACATTGCTTCATTCAAAATTTCTTCAGCTTGCGCATCACGACCATAAGCCATATAAACTTCTGCTTCTGCTATCGGATCCACATCATTGGTATCTATCGTACCCAAACCAGCCTGGCTGAAATCAGTGAGGAAAGAAGTATCACCAGTATCAATCACTCCACCACCGGTATTACCCAAAACGGTATTAGGTTTCAAATCGCCACCAGTCATAATACTGTCTTCAAAACTGGTCAATTTCTTTTTACGTCTGCTTCCTGCTACAAACAGTCCTGCCAGCCCTGCAAGCAAGACAGCACCCGCACCACCTGCGAGATAAACCGGATTACCAATTATCTCGTCATACCATGAAGCTGCTGGTTTTTCTGGTTCGGCTGGCTTGGCTTGCTCTACAGGCTTAATTTTTTCTGGCTCAGGTTTTTTCTCAGGCTCAATCTTTGCTGGTTCTGTTACCTTAGGCTCTTCAGCTGGTTTTTCTGCAACAACAGGGGCAGGTTCCGGCGCAGGTTTTGCTTCAACTACTGGCGCAGGAGCAGGCTTGACTTCTTCAGCAGGCTTTGTAACTGGGGGCACTGCTGGACGTTCTTTAATTGCAGCAGCCTGCTTTTGCAAGTCAGCAAGATTTTGGCTCTTAACATCTAAAAGCTTTTGCATTTCCTTGATGTTCTTTTCCAGTTCTGAAATTCGAGAACTGGATTCTTTAATCGTTTTTTCTTTCGCTGTTGACTCTTCTTCCAGGGAATGAATTCTATCTTGCAAAGCTTTTGCTTCTTTACCTGCTGCAGCGCCTTTGCCAGCTACAACTTCCCCCTTGGAAAGTTTCAGTACATCTTTACTTGACTCAGGCTTAGCAGCAGCTTTATCTTCCGCAGTAGCGATTTTCCCAGTTACTGTCTGGGTCGGTGCCTTTTGTTTCTCGACTTCAGAGCCCGCTACAACGGCAGCAAGTTTCTGCCTGTACGAATTCCAGTCAGCAGAATGCACCTTTACTTCTTTTGCTGCCTCATTCTTATCGATTGCCGCCAACTTATCAGCTTCTGGTACACGTAATATCTGACCCGTTTTCAGGCGGTTCATATTACCTGCAAATGCTTGTTTATTGTTTTGATACAAACCGACAAGCATCTGATCCAGGTTAACGCCTTCTGGTTTCAGATTTCCGGCAATCGTGCTTAGCGTATCGCCTTTTTTTACAGCATAATTTTCTGCTTCTTGATGAGATGCGGTCTGGGTAACATTTGAATCTTCTGCTTTAGCCGCTTTTTGTTTAGGGAATGTTCTCTCAGCAGGAGTCGTTTTAGAAGATTTAGTTGCAGCAACTTGTTTATCAGCGGGCACAGTGTCTTCTGACATATCAGATGATTTTGCTTTAGCAATTGGCGCTTCAGCGGGTATTGCCCTTACCAGGGGAACGGCTACAGGTGATACTGACTGACCTTCACCAAAACCTGGTGGATCTAATAACACGCTGTATTCACGCAGCAAACGACCCGATGACCAATTCAACTCAATCAACATATCCAGGAAAGGGTCATTGACTGGGGCAGTTGAGGATATTTTTAGATAAACCTGCCCTCCAGGTTTCCTTTCCACGCTAAATTTCAGACTAGACAAAACTGATGCGCGTTCTAGCTTGGCATCGCGGTATGCTTCTTGCGAGGCTAACTTAGCAACGAATGAAGCCACATCTTCCTTTTGATCTGCCAGTACGACCGCTTCTGCCCGTAATGGCTGACCAAGCGCTGAGGTTACAGTTAATTTGCCTAACCCAGCTGCATTCGCTGACAAAGGTAAAAGTAACAATCCCGCTGCTATCAGACTTTTTCTAATGATATATTTTTGCACGTCGCCACCCTCTATTAATCTTTGGCATGGATTTATAAAAAATCCTGTCTCACTCTTTCATAAATTATGTGCGCATTTCGAGCCAAGTTATAACTTAACATCATGAAGTTAGAGTTGCAAGCTAATCTTTGACCTTACATTGCCATTTACATTAAATATTTTTTAATCAGAATTTCAGCAATCTGCACACTATTAAGCGCCGCTCCCTTACGCACATTGTCTGAAACCACCCATAAATCAAGGCCCATAGGGTGTGAGATATCCTCGCGAATGCGTCCTACAAACACGGGATCATTATCAGCAGCTTCGGTAAATGGCGTTGGATAACCACCAGGCACACGCTCGTCATACACTGCTACACCAGGTGCATTTTCCAGCAAAGTGGTAGCGGCTTCAGCAGAAATTTTCTTTCTGGTTTCAATGTGTACAGCTTCAGAGTGACCAAAAAAAACGGGTACACGCACAGCTGTCGGGTTAACCATCACTGTGTCATCTTCCAGAATTTTTTGCGTTTCCCACACCATTTTCATCTCTTCCCTGGTGTAGCCGTTTTCCATAAACACGTCAATTTGTGGCAGTACATTGAACGCTATCTGCTTTGGATAAACATGGGGATCATGCGGATTCAGGTTAAAAATCCCCATTGTTTGCTGAGCCAATTCTTCAATTGCTTCTTTTCCTGTGCCCGAAACTGCTTGATACGTAGCCACATTAATGCGGGCAATGCCCACAGCATCATAAATCGGTTTCAGTGCAACCACCATTTGTATAGTCGAACAATTCGGGTTGGCAATAATGCCGCGATTTTTATATTGCCCGATGGCGTGCGCATTAACTTCAGGAATAACCAATGGCACATCGTCTTCATAACGAAATTCAGACGTATTATCTATCACTACGCAACCTGCAGCCACTGCCTTGGGTGCGTATTCTCTGGAGACGCTATCACCCGCAGAAAACAAGCCAATTTGTACTTGTGAAAAATCAAATTCAGCAACATCCAGTACAGTTATCTCTTCACCACGAAAATGAATTGTTTCTCCAGCTGAGGCGCTTGATGCCAACAGGAATAAGTTACGTACAGGGAAAGATCGGCTTTCCAAAATTTCGATAATCGCATTGCCGACTGTACCAGTCGCACCCAGAACGGCGACATCGTATTGTTTGGTCATTAATTAAAACCTATTGAATATGTGAGTGTGAATTTGCTGAGCAAATCATTTAAGTTGCTCAGCAAGGGTACGGGAGTGATAACGACTAAAAACTGAAAAAGTTTAGGAATGGTTTAAGCTTCTATCAAAATACGCAACATACGGCGCAGCGGCTCTGCAGCACCCCACAACAATTGATCGCCTACAGTAAAGGCTGAAAGATACTGCGGCCCCATGGTTAATTTGCGCATTCGCCCTACTGGAACGTTAAGCGTACCAGTTACTGCAGCAGGGGTTAATTCCTTCATGGTCAGTTCACGATCATTTGGCACAACTTTCACCCACTGGTTGTGGCTGGCGATGATGTCGTTGATTTCATCCAGAGGCACATCTTTGGTCATTTTGATGGTCAAAGCCTGACTATGGCAGCGCATTGCGCCAATACGTACACACAAACCATCAATCGCAATCGGATTAGCACTACTGCCCAGTATTTTATTGGCTTCAACTTGCGCTTTCCATTCTTCTTTGCTCTGGCCTGATTCTAGCTGAACATCAATCCACGGGATTAACGACCCGGCCAATGGAACAGGCCAGGCATCAACTGGATAACGATCGGAGTTGATAAAGTCGGCTACTTTTTTGTCAATTTCAAGAATAGCCGAAGCGGGATCATCTATCAGCGATTTCACTTCGCTATGGATTGCGCCCATCTGCTGAATCAATTCACGCATATTACGTGCACCTGCGCCAGAAGCGGCCTGGTAGGTCATGGGACTGATCCACTCAACCAGTCCCTTATCAAACAAACCACCAATTGCCATCAACATCAGACTCACCGTGCAATTACCACCAACATAGGTTTTTATATCGCTGGCGAGCCCTTTCTTGATCACCTCTTTATTCACCGGATCAAGTATGATGATCGCTTCGTCCTTCATGCGCAACGTAGACGCGGCATCAATCCAATAGCCTTTCCAGCCGGAACTTCTCAGCTGGGGATAAACTTCGCTGGTGTAATCACCACCCTGACAAGAAATAATGGCATCCATTGCCTTGAGTTCTTCAATATTTCGCGCATCTTTAAGCGGCGGAACTTCCTTCCCGACATTGGGACCTTTGCCGCCAGGATTCGAAGTAGTAAAAAAAACCGGGTCAATCAGGTCAAAGTCTTGCTCCTGCTGCATGCGTTGCATCAGGACAGAACCAACCATACCACGCCATCCAATCAGACCTACTCGCATCATAAATTCCCTAAATCAATAAATTCTTTCATTACAGGAAAGGCTGAGTACTATACCTTCCCATTACATTGGTCACGTCCATCACAATGCTGCGACTACCGCATCACCCATTTCAACGGTGCCCACCTTTCTTGTCCCTTCCACGTAGATGTCAGCAGTACGATAGCCTTGTGAAATTGCACTTTTCACTGCTGCTTCAATACGTAAGGCACTTTCTTCCTGATTAAAGGTATAGCGCAACATCATGGCAACCGACAAAATAGTTGCTAATGGATTGGCAATATTTTTACCGGCAATATCAGGTGCAGAACCATGTATAGGCTCGTACATACCCTTATTATTTTCGTTCAGCGATGCAGATGGCAACATACCGATGGAACCAGTCAGCATGGAGGCTTCATCAGATAAAATATCACCAAATATATTACCCGTTAAAATTACATCAAACTGCTTGGGATTGCGAACAAGCTGCATAGCGGCATTATCCACATACATATGCGACAATTCAACTTCCGGGTATTGTTTTGCAACTTCGAGCACCACTTCACGCCAAAGTTCGCTTGTTTCAAGTACATTTGCCTTTTCAACTGAACACATTTTTTTGCCGCGCTTCATCGCGATCTGGAAACCAGTATGCGCTACGCGTCGTACTTCAGACTCACTATAGAGCATGGTGTTAAAGCCTTCACGTTCACCATTGGCATTCACCCGAATCCCGCGAGGCTGACCAAAATACAGATCACCGGTTAATTCGCGAACAATCATGATGTCCAGACCGGCCACAATTTCCGGTTTGAGCGAAGAGGCATCTGCCAATTCTTCATACAATATAGCGGGACGCAAATTAGCGAATAAATTCAATTCTTTGCGAATACGTAACAATCCTTGCTCAGGTCGCATCGGCCGAGGCAGCTTGTCGTACTGATAACCGCCAACAGCGCCTAATAGCACCGCATCTGCAGCATTTGCCAACTTTAGTGTTGCTTCAGGTAAAGGATCACCGGCTGCATCATAGCCAGCGCCACCGATAGGGGCTTCTTCCATTTCGAACTTCAAGCCATCGCTCTGTATCGCCTTTAAAACCTTAACCGCTTGGGCGGTCACTTCCGGACCTATTCCATCACCGGGCAAAACTGCAATTTTCATATTTTTTCCTGATCAATATCTGTGAAACCAAGAGGTGGCGCTAAACCATCCCCCTTTTAAAATCCAACCTGCAACGTGCAGGTTTTATATCCAAAAATTCAGAGCAAAGCGCCGTAACGCTAAATCATCAAGTAAACAGCCAGGGGGTTTCTTGCTGACGTTTATCTTCGTAAGCCTTGATTTTATCAACGTGACGCAGTGTCAACCCTATGTCGTCCAACCCATTCAGCAAGCAATATTTACGAAATGCATCCACCGAGAAGGCAAATACCCTGCCTGTTGGTGTGGTCACCGTTTGCGTTTCAAGATTAATTGTCAGACGATAACCTTCTGTTTCACTCGTTTCACGAAATAACAAATCCACATCTTGCGCATCCAGCACAATTGGCAATATTCCGTTTTTAAAGCAATTATTGAAGAAAATATCTGCAAAACTTGGCGCGATAATGGCACGAAAACCAAAATCTTCCAACGCCCAGGGCGCATGTTCACGGGATGAACCACAGCCGAAATTTTCACGTGCCAGTAGCACCTGCGCCCCCTGATAGCGCTCCAGATTCAGAACAAATTCGGGGTTAACGGGGCGATTGGAGTTATCCATACCAGGTTCGCCATGATCAAGATAGCGCCATTCATCAAATAAATTGGGGCCAAACCCGGTCCGTTTAATTGACTTCAAAAATTGCTTGGGAATGATTGCATCCGTATCAACGTTTGCCCTGTCAAGGGGCGCAACCAAACCATCAAGCCGAGTAAACTTATCCATTACTACCTCTTTTTCTCGTCAGCTTTTTTTTCAATCTTATCGCCCAATTTGGACACATCCTTGCCAAAACCTTCCATAGTGTTACAACCTGCCAAGCCCATCAGAGAGAGTGTTAACACAAACAAAAATACTTTCTTCATCAACATGAAACTGCTCCTACAAAGTGTTATGCCGGCATATTTCGAACATCAGCGAAATGCCCGGCAATAGCCGCAGCAGCAGCCATTGCCGGGCTAACCAGGTGCGTTCTGCTACCCGGTCCCTGGCGTCCTTCAAAATTTCGATTGGATGTTGATGCACAGCGCTCACCTGGCTCAAGTTTGTCCGCATTCATTGCGAGACACATGGAACAGCCCGGCTCACGCCACTCAAAGCCTGCATCAACGAAAATTTTATCCAGGCCTTCCAGCTCTGCCTGCTTTTTTACCAGACCAGAACCTGGCACCACCATTGCCAGTTTGATGTTTTTAGCAATATGCCTGCCTCGAGCCACATCTGCCGCAGCGCGTAAATCCTCAATTCTGGAGTTAGTGCACGAACCAATAAATACCTTGTCAATCTGAATGTCAGTGATGGGTGTATTAGGCTGCAAACCCATATATTTCAGAGCATGTTCTATACTGCTGCGCTTAACTGGGTCACTTTCCATTGCAGGGTCAGGCACTGTACCATCAACAGTCGTGACCATTTCTGGTGAGGTACCCCACGTCACCTGCGGCATGATCCGGGCGGCATCCATTGTGATTACTCTATCGAACTGCGCATCAGGATCGCTCACCAAAGCACGCCAGTTAGCAACAGCCAGATCCCACATTTCCCCTTTTGGAGCAAAGGGGCGGCCTTTTACGTAGTCAATGGTTGTGTCATCAACGGCTACCATTCCGGCACGTGCCCCTGCTTCAATAGCCATGTTGCACAGTGTCATGCGCCCTTCCATGGACAGGCTGCGAATGGCACTGCCTGAAAACTCGATAGCATAACCTGTGCCGCCTGCAGTTCCGATATGCCCGATAATCGCAAGTGCTATATCTTTTGCTGTTACGCCAGTTCCAAGGGTACCCTCAACCAGTATTTGCATGGCTCTGGATTTTTTCTGAAGCAAACACTGCGTCGCCAGGACATGTTCAACCTCGCTGGTACCGATACCTTGGGCCAATGCGGCAAAAGCGCCATGAGTACTGGTATGGGAATCTCCGCACACTACCGTCATTCCGGGAAGTGTTGCCCCCTGCTCGGGTCCGATAACATGCACGATACCCTGACGCACATCATCCATTTTAAATTCAGTGATACCAAATTCTTCACAATTCTGGTCCAGTGTTTCTACTTGCAGTCGTGAAACAGGGTCAGCAATACCGTGGCTCCGATCAGTTGTTGGGACATTGTGGTCGGCCACAGCGAGATTGGCGTTTATTCGCCTTGGCTTGCGGCCTTCAAGGCGCAAACCTTCAAAAGCCTGGGGGCTAGTTACTTCATGCACCAAGTGACGGTCTATATACAGCAATGCTGTTCCGTCTGATTCTTCATGCACTACATGTTGCTGCCACAATTTATCGTAAAGGGTTTGGTTGCTCATAATGGATGGGGCAATAAAATAGTAAATTATTACATAATGGTGGTCGAAGGGGTAGAGCCCGTGGTTACAAACTGTTCATCATGCCACTTGCTTATCTTTTAATCCCACTTTCCAGATCAGCAGAACCATAGCAAGAAAAGCAAAACCTGACGCAATGGTAAAGGTCACATTAGGTCCGAGAGAATCCCAGCTGTATCCACTATACAGGCCGCCTAGCGTACCACCAGCACCAAATGCTACGCTATTGTATATGCCCTGCCCCTTGGATTGGTGCTTCCCCTTAAAGTGGTGATGTATCAAAGCTACAGCAGATGCATGGTAAGAGCCAAAACTGGCAGCATGCAGAATTTGTGCGAACAGAATTACTCCTAACCATTCCACCCCCCATGCAATCAATAAAAAACGCAACACCGCCATGGCGAAGCTGAACAGCAATATTTGCTGCAGCGTGAAAATGCGAAATAGCTTCGGCATCCAGATAAATACGGCGATTTCACAAATAACGCCTAATGCCCATAACCAACCCACGCTGCTTTTACTATAGCCGTTATCCACCAGATAAATCGAATAAAAGGTGTAATAAGGCCCATGTGCAGCTGCCATCAAAAAACAGGCTGCAATCAAAGCAAATACTTCTGGCTTTTTTATAATGTGCCAGACAGAAAGATGGTCTGTTTCATGGGCAATCACCTGCGCTTCGGGGATATATCGGGAAAAAAGAACCAACCCTGCCATCATGCCCAATATTGCCCACAGTAAAAAGCGGATCGGCATGAAATCCAGCAAATAGCCCAGACCAACTACAGCCAGAATAAAACCAATTGAACCCCACAGGCGAATTTTACCGTATTGGTCGGTTTTTTTGCCCAGATGACTGAGGGTAGTCGCTTCAACGAGTGGCAGTGATGCACTCCAAAAAAAACTCATCAGTGACATCACAATAAACAGCCAGAGAAAACTGGTTCCGAAAAACACACCAATATAGCTTGCCATGCTGGCCATTGCTGCAATCTGTACGATCAAAACCCGTTTGCCATGACGGTCAGCAATCCAGCTCCAGATATTGGGCGCAAAAATGCGCATTACCTGAAGTAAAGACATGAGCACGCCAATCTGAAAAGCGTTAAATTCGAGTGATTTTAGATATAGGCCCCAGAACGGTGCCATGGCGCCAACAAAGGCGAAGTAAAAAAAGTAGAAGCCGGAAAGGCGCCAGTAAGGGAGGTTTTGCATAAATTCATTTCACCGCAAAGGCGCGGAAGTGCGGAGAATAATTAAGCCCCATGCTGGCCAGCAAGAAATTGACATACCGAACAGTTTCAGTCGTTTTTCTTCCACACTCCCTTAGCTCTCTGCATCTCCGCGCCTCTGCGGTTAATCATCTTTTTTAACTGAACCAGGAATTTTCGGCGTCGTACACACCACATCCGCATTTTGAGCACGGTGACGCAAAGCCTGATCCATCAGCACGATAGCCATCATTGCTTCCGCAATCGGTGTGGCGCGAATACCCACACAGGGATCGTGCCGCCCTTCTGTAGACACCACGACTGGATTACCCGCCTTGTCAATGGAGCGACGCGGCAAACGAATACTGGAGGTGGGTTTGATCGCAATATGGGCAATAATATCCTGCCCGGTTGAAATCCCCCCCAGAACACCACCAGCATGATTACTCAAAAACCCTTCTGGTGTCAGTTCATCTCCATGCTCCGTGCCTTTTTGATTGACACAATCAAATCCGGCGCCAATTTCCACACCTTTAACTGCGTTGATACTCATTAACGCATAAGCGAGGTCTGCATCCAGACGATCATAGACGGGTTCACCCCAACCCACGGGAACATTTTCTGCAACAACGCTGATTTTGGCGCCAATGGAATCACCGGATTTACGCAACTGATCCATATAGGTTTCCAGTTGGGGCACAAAACTCTCATCCGCCACAAAAAAAGGATTATCATTGACTTTATCCCAGCTAATGAAAGGAACAACAATAGGGCCTAACTGAGAAAGATAAGCACGGATCGTGACACCATAACGCTCATGCAACCATTTTTTGGCTACCGAACCCGCTGCAACCCGCACTGCAGTTTCCCTAGCAGAGGAACGTCCACCACCTCGATAGTCGCGAATGCCATATTTTTGCCAATAAGTGTAATCGGCATGCCCTGGACGAAACGTTTCAGCGATATTGCCATAGTCCTTGCTACGTTGATCTTCATTCCGTATTAATAACGCTATTGGTGCACCAGTGGTTTTACCTTCAAAAACGCCAGACAAGATTTCCACCGTGTCGGATTCCCGTCTTTGGGTCACATGGCGAGAAGTGCCCGGCTTGCGGCGATCCAGGTCAAATTGAATATCTTCTGCAGACAAAGCCATTCCTGGAGGGCAACCGTCAACAACACAACCAATTGCTGGGCCATGAGATTCACCAAAAGAAGTCACACTAAATAATTTGCCTAGGGTATTTCCCGACATCGCTATCCATCTCGCAATAAATAAAGTTGGTTATCAGTTTAACATAGGCAGATTCATTCCAAGGTGCGTCTTGGCAGTAAAATTTTTGGATAATTTATTTAGTCACAGACAACAAGACAATTGTTCCACACATTTTCAAACTCGGTTTCAAAAACATTATTCCCTTCTATACTTGTTAACCTGGAGGTTGAAATTCGGTCCATCCAGTTCAATTCGGGCAACGAGGAGTCACAGTGAAAGCCATATGAATGACCGCTGCAGGCAATCCAGAGTACTGCAGCCTTCTGAATTACCTGCACCTGATTTACCCAGCTCCTGCCGCTTGTGCGTTTGTATGCTGTATAATCGAATAACCACTTAATCTGATATATGATTCAGATTAGCTTCAACATGCGAATCCCCCAACTCACACCAAACCCGGTAACATCACTCGCTACCGCTCCCAATCCACCATCGCAACGACTGGCAGACAGATCCATATGTACCCAGGGAGTATCATCCACAAAACGCTGCAGAAACTTAGCAGCAAGAATATGATCCGCCTCGCCATCCAATGTACATTGCTTGATATCTGCCACTTTGCTGTCCAGCACAGCTTCATAATCGCTGTCCATCGGAAATGCACAGACTCGTTCGCCAGATTCGACACCCGCATCCAACGCTTTGCTTGTTAACGCATCCCGATTACTGAAAACACCACTATATCGATTACCCAGCGCCGTGACGCAACTGCCTGTCAAAGTAGCAAAATCAATCATGAAATCAGGCTTCTCTCTTGAAGCTAGCGTCAGTGTATCGGCCAACACCATGCGCCCTTCCGCATCAGTATGAATAATTTCAATGGTTGTGCCATTTATCGCTATTACAACATCATTCTGTTTGTAAGCCTTAGGACTGATATGGTTTTGCGCAAGTGCTACCCAGCAATCAATATTGACAGGCAGTTTTTGACGTGTAGCTGCCAGTAATATTCCCAAAGCGACTGCCGAGCCATTCATATCTTCATGCATACCATGCATATATTTGGCAGGTTTCAGATTGTGCCCACCTGTATCAAAACAGATACCCTTACCTACAAGCGCAATCGTCTTTTTTGCATCTTTATGTGAATAACGAACGTGCACAATTGCAGCATCTTCTTCAGCACTTCCCTGGGCAACTGCAACAAAAGCGCCTGCACCCAGTTTACGCAGTTTTTTCATATCGAATTCAGTTACTTTCCAGTTATTCTCCTTCGAAAGCTGGCGAATTCGTTCACGATAAAGTCCCGGCGTCAGGTCATTTGCAGGCAGCAAAGTCAGCTCACGAGCAAGCAGATTTCCTTCCGCCTTTGCCTTTATATCTGCAAATTTTCCCGGATCTTTATAACCATACAAAGTAACGCTCGTCAGCATGTTTTGAGGCACCTTCTTTTTGCGTACCGGTAAACGTGCACCATTCACCCAAGCTGTGTATAGGCCAGCAGTTGCCGCATTGCGTCTTTCCTTTTCATTGCCATAAACACTGATAGCCAATTGTTGTGGATGCTCCGCCAACAGCAAATCAACCGCTTTCCGCATAATGGTCAATTGATCAAACCTGGATTTGCTGAGATCAAGCATCACCCATACAGCCATTGCACCATGCTCCAGATCGCAACTGATTGGATTTTCAATCAATTCATTCATTTTTATACCGCGACGAGCAACCGCTGCATTCAATTTTTCAAGATAGGGAATTGCGACCCCAGCAAACCCATTTTTTTTGACAGGCAAAACAAACAGAATATGCGAATATTCGGCACCATTAATTTCCGACATTACCTTTTGATTTTGTATTAATTTTTCAACCACAGACACCCCCGGCGACACACTATGGACTACAGTAAAAACTTGACCAAAACAGTTAAGTTAGTAATGATAGCAAGTTTATTCAGCTAGCCAATAAGGCAAATTACAAGCAGGAACAATGAAGTAGCAAGAATCATCGCTATTTGCCGAGCTGTTAACGCAAGTTACTTAAAGCTCAAGCTCGGCGCAAGGATTAATTGATAAGGAATTACCCATGAAATTGGAAGATAAAAAACGCATCCTGCGCGGAATGGTGTTATCACGGCGCTTTGAAGAACGCTGCTATCAAGCGTTTATCGAACGTAAAATTGGTGGTTTCATGCACCTTTATCCTGGTCAGGAAGCCTGCGCAACGGCTGTAATGGAAGCAGCGCGCCCTGGAGAAGATTATGTGATCACCGGTTACCGCGATCACATCCATGCCATCCTGTGTGGCACTGATCCCAAAGCAGTGATGGCTGAACTGTATGCCAAAGAAACAGGTTGCTCCAAAGGTCGCGGTGGTTCCATGCACATTTTTGACGTTGAGCATCGTTTCATGGGTGGCTACGCTTTGGTTGGCGGTCCATTCCCACTAGCTGCGGGCATTGCCAAAGGCATTCAATTAAAAGGCGGAGATGAAATCGCTATTTGTTTCCTGGGTGACGCTGCCAATAACCAAGGTACATTCCACGAAACCATGAACATGGCCAAGGTATATAACTTGCCTGTCCTGTTTGTCTGCGAAAACAACCAATATGGTATTGGCACAGCGATTCATCGTTCCACTGCCGTGCTTGATCAGTTCAAGCGTGTCTGCGCTTATGAAATTGAATCTTCACAGTGCGACGGTCAAGATTTCGACGTAGTATATGAACACGCTAAGAAGGCGGTTGATCATGTACGCAGCAAAAAAGGGCCTTATTTTCTTGAACTGATGACCTACCGTTATCGAGGCCACTCCATGTCTGATTCCCGCGGCTATCGTACTCGTGAAGAAGAAGAACTGTGGAAGCTGCGCGACCCGATTCTGATTCTGCGTGATCGCCTGCTCGATGCAAAAGCACTCACCATGGATGAATACACAACCATGGAAAAAGAAATCGACGCTTACATCGAAAACGAAGTCATCAAGTTCGCTGAAGAATCACCTGAACCCGATGTAGCTGACCTCGAAAAATACGTGTTAGCTTAAATATATTAACCACAGAGACTAAGAGACAAAGAGAGTTCATTGCAAAACCCAGGCTTGACACGTTCAACCCTGCTTAACAATGTACACCTCCTGGAAAAAATTGCGTCTCTTCGTGCCTCTGTGTCTATGTGGCAAAAGATTGAAAGGATAACAACATGGCAGAAATAATGTACTGGGAAGCGATTCAGCGTGCCCATGATGAAGAAATGGCCCGTGACCCACTAGTCATCTGTATGGGTGAAGATATCGGCGTTGCCGGCGGCACGTACAAGGCAACCAAAGGGCTGTTCGAAAAATTCGGCCCGCTTCGCGTGATGGATACCCCTATTTCCGAGAACGGTTATACCGGTCTGGGTATTGGTGCATCGTTCCTGGGAGTGCGTCCCATTATTGAAATCATGTCAGTCAACTTTGCCTGGCTAGCCATGGATCAAATTTTCAATTCGGCAGCGAAAGTACGCTACATGTCTGGTGGACAATTGATTGCACCAGTCGTGATTCGCTCCCCTGGTGGAACAGCCCATCAGTTAGGCGCCCAGCACTCAGCCCGCATGGAAAAAGTTTTTATGGGCATTGCCGGTCTGCGCGTGGTTACCCCAAGCAATCCAAAACAAGCTTATGGCCTGCTGAAATCAGCCGTCCGTTCAGATGACCCTGTGTTCATCAACGAACATGAGCTGATGTACAACATGAAAGGTGAAGTGCCTGATGAAGAGTACTTCATGCCGCTGGAAGGCTCTGAAGTAACTCGCGCAGGTACAGACGTCACCCTGTTTGGTTATAATATTTCCGTACACTGGTGTATCAAGGCGGCAGAAATTCTGTCCAGGCAGCATGGCATCAACGCAGAAATCGTAGATCTTTACTCGCTCTCTCCACTTGACCGTGCCGGCATCAAGAAATCTGTAAGTAAAACACACCGCGCCGTCATTGTTGAAGAAGACGAAGCGCCGGTTGGTGTGGGTTCAGAAGTCATAGCCATCATCAATGAAGAGTGCTTTTTTGAACTGGATGCCGCTCCTGTGCGCGTGCACGCAGTCAATGTGCCGATTCCATACAACCACAAGCTTGAAAAAGCAGCGATCCCTGATCATGAAGATGTGATCAAGGCAGTATTGAAAATGTTTGGCAAAGCATAAAATATCAAAATTGGACGCAGATGCACGCAGATTGACCAGGCAACCTGAAAATCTGCGTACATCTGTGAAAATCCGCGTCCTGTAACACAACTAGGAATTCAGCATGTCTGCACATTACGTTATCACTATGCCGCAGCTATCCGACACCATGACAGAAGGTGTCGTTGTTACGTGGGAAAAAAATCCCGGAGATAAAATATCTCGTGGCGACATCGTAGCCACCGTTGAAACAGACAAAGCCATCATGGATGTCGAAGTGTTTACTGAAGGTTACCTCGTAGGCCCGATGGTTGCAGTTGGAGCAACCGTTCTGGTAGGTGGCGCGCTTGGCTATATCAGCGACACTCAGGGCGATGTATCCGTAGCCGAAGACGAAGTTGTTACCAACAAAGTCTCTGTTGAAATCGTCCCTCACGATTCAGGCACCCCTATCCTGATGCCTCAGCTTTCAGACACCATGACTGAAGGCACTGTAGTGACATGGGAAAAAGCCATTGGTGACAAAGTTTCTCGTGGTGACATTGTAGCTACGGTTGAAACTGACAAAGCCATCATGGATGTCGAAATTTTCACAGAAGGCTTTTTATCCGGTCCGCTAGCTGGTGTAGATAGTGTGATTCAGGTGGGCCACCCTATGGCTTTCATCGTTGCCGATCAGGAAAAAATCAGCACCTCTGAAGTGACTATTTCAGCAGATCACCAGATTGCTGAAATAGTTGGAAAAACAGAACATGCACCTGCTGCAAAGCCCTTTGTTGCGCCACTGGCAATGGTTCAAACAGACATTTCCCAAATACCGCAAACCAGTGTCAAACCAGCTGCCCGCCCTGCTAACCGCTATGCCAGCCCTTATGCTCGCAAGATTGCATCACAGATGGGTGTGGATCTGAATCAGGTTTCTGCAACTGGCCCTAATGGCGTGATTGTCTCTGCCGACGTAGCCAAATCTCGACCAAGCATGGCGGAGGTCGCTCATCAGTTACCTCAAGTCCAGGTACCTGGACAAGGGCGTGCCATGACTTCCATGGAAAAGGCTGTTGCCCATTCCATGACGGCGGCTCTAACACTGCCTACATTCCATGTGACATTCAACATTAAGCCGGAAAAATTGATTGCTGCAGCCAAAGCGCGCAGCATTTCTGTTACGGTAGCCATTGCCAAGGCCTGCTCTGTTGCGATGCAAAAGCATCCCATGCTGAATTGCACCTATCAACCTATCGATAAAATTGTTGAAAGAAACAACCACGATTTTGGGTTGGCTGTAGCTGCAGATGGTGGTGGACTCGTCGTTCCAATCCTGCACAATGTTGAACAGAAATCACTCGAGCAATTACAAGCCGAGTGGAGTGATTTGATGCCTCGCGCTCGAGTGCGCAAACTGGCACCGGCTGAATATGCCAACCCGACATTTACCATTTCCAATATGGGTATGTTTGGCGTAACTCATTTCACAGCCATTCCTACGCCTGGAATCGCTGCAATCATGGCTATTGCAGCAAATGGTCCTGAAGGCATGCCAATCACCATCACCGCTGACCATCGCGTAGTAAATGGTGCGCATGTTGCAGCCTATTTGGCTGATCTCAAGAAGATAATTGAAAACCCTGAAACCTGGATGTCCGAAGGTGCTCAAGCGCCTGCTTCACCTATTCCTGAAGGTAACTGGGATGTACAAGTTGTTGTGATTGGTGGGGGCCCTGGCGGAGAAGATTGTGCCCGTGACCTGGTTGAACATGGCGTTAAAGTCGCCATGATCAACAATGCACCACTACCTGGTGGTGAATGCCTGTGGCGTGGTTGCATACCGTCTAAGGCATGGCGCCACGCTGCGGACATCATCCGCAACCGAAGTCATGATGCAGCAATTGGTATAACCGGCACAGACAAGCCTAAGCTGGCTTGGGATGCACTGGAAACCCATCGCAAAACCGTGCTTCAAACCCGCGGTGAAATGGCACTAAAAACTGATAAAGGCGTCAAAATTGACGTCAGAGAGGGTTTTGCCAGCTTCGTTGATGATCACACCATCGAAATCAAACCTGCTGAAGGCAAGCCATACAAAATGACGTTTGGTGCCGCAGTTATCGCCACTGGCGCACCTCCTTTTGTGCCCCCTATTCCAGGTGCTAAAGAATGCCTGGCTACAGGTGGTGTCATCACCTCCGACACTGTGTGGAATTTGCCGAAGCCGCCAAAAAAACTGGGGGTAGTTGGTGGCGGTGCCATTGGTATTGAGATGGCGCAAATTTTCCATGATTTTGGTACAGAAGTTATTCTGCTGGAAGGCAAAGACCGCCCTCTCATGGAAGTTGAAGAGGAAATTGCCAAACACCTGAATGAAATCCTGAAGCAGGAATTCAAAGTTGAAACCTCTGCCAAAATCATCGACATTTCTGGTAAACCAGGCAAAATGGCATTGAAATACACCAATGCAGCAGGAACAGAAGAAACCTTTGCTTGTGATTACGTACTGATGGCAACCGGAAAACGCCCGGACACCACAGCGCTTAATCTGGAGAAAGCAGGCGTTGCGCTGGATGGAGCAGCGATCAAAGCCGACACCCAGTGCCGCACCAATGTGCCACATATCTATGGTGTAGGCGACGTCATTGGTGGTTATATGCTGGCCCATACAGCTGCCACTCAAGGTCGTGTCGCTGCGGCCAATCTGACAGGTGAAGCGCTAAAATATAACCAAGATGTGGATTGCGGTGTTATTTTCAGCCGTCCGGAAGCTGGTTTTGTTGGTTTATCTGTTGCACAAGCCAAGGCCAAAGGCATTGACGCTGTTGAAGCAAAAATGCCTATGAGCATTGATGCTAAAGCCATGATCAGTCTGGAAACTCAAGGCATGATCAAGCTGGTTGCTGATAAAGCCACTCAAAAGATTATCGGCGTACATTTCCTGGCAGACCATACCGACACCTTGATAGGTGAAGCAGTAATGATGGTATCTGCCGGTATCACGCTGACTCAGGCTGCACAGGCGATTCATCCACACCCAACCCAGACAGAACTGTTTGGGGAATTAGCCAGAAGACTGCAGGCACGGTTACGGAGAACCTCCAAAGCCAAAGCCTAAATAACCAAAATGGCATGGAACAAGCCTAAAATGAAGATTATTTCTGGTTTGTTTCATGTTATTGCGGTTCTTTTTACACCCAAACTTTCACATTTCCGGCAATAACTGCGTCATGCTTTATTCCTTACTGCGCCCTCTTCTTTTCAAACTTGATCCGGAATCAGCCCATCATTTCACACTGGATGCGCTGGAAAAAGCGCATAAGCTTGGCATATTACGGCTAATCAAACCCGAACAAAAATGTTTACCTCGTAACGTCATGGGGCTCTCTTTTCCAAATCCGGTTGGATTAGCTGCGGGGCTAGACAAAAATGGCGACCACATCGATGCACTGAGTGATTTAGGATTCGGCTTTATTGAAATTGGGACAGTGACACCGCGTCCACAACCGGGCAACCCAAAACCCCGATTATTTCGCATCCCTGAAGCCAATGCCATTATCAACAGCATGGGTTTTAACAACAACGGTGTTGACAGTCTGATCGCCAATGTGAAAAAAACACGGTTTACCGGTATTTTGGGTATCAACATCGGTAAAAATTTCGATACCCCAATAGAAAACGCTGCTGACGATTACCTGATTGGCTTACGCAAGGTTTACCCTTACGCAAGCTACGTTACAGTGAACATTTCTTCCCCTAACACCAAAAACCTGCGTCAGTTACAACAAGCTGATGAGTTAGGCGCCCTGCTGGATCAATTGAAAACCGAGCAAGATAAACTTGCCAGCAATCATGGTAAATATGTGCCAATTGCACTTAAAATTGCTCCGGACCTGGAAACGGAGCAAATCATAGAAATTGCGGAATTACTTCTGAAATATAAAATTGACGGCGTCATTGCTACCAATACGACGCTTTCACGTGAAGGTGTTGAACACTGCAATCAAGGCCAAGAAGCCGGGGGACTAAGCGGAGCACCTGTACGTACCAAATCAACGGCAGTAATTAAACAACTCAGTTTGGCGTTACAAAAAAAAATCCCCATAATTGGTGTAGGTGGGATCTTGAATGGCCTGGATGCTGAAGAAAAATTCAAAGCTGGTGCCAGTTTGATCCAGATATACAGCGGGCTGATTTATCGTGGCCCTGATTTAATCAAAGAAATTCTCCAATCGGTACGTTAATCGGTGATCAATGAAAGCCATTTTCTCACAAACAGTATTTCATAGAGCATCAAAAAAGCCGGAAACTTTCTACTAGAACGCCTAGAATAGGCTGAATAAGCCCTGAAAAAAATCAAAATTGCGAGGATCCATGCAACAAATAAGTGATGAAGCCAGCGCTCAACAGAAACAAAGCCTGACGGCGTTATCTATCGCTGCAATTGGAGTGGTTTATGGTGATATTGGTACCAGCCCTCTCTATACATTGAAAGAGGTTTTTAACGGGGTCCATAGCATTCCGGCCAACCACGCCAATGTGCTCGGCATCTTGTCTTTAATTTTCTGGTCGTTACTGATTGTAGTTTCGCTTAAGTACGTCGTATTCATTATGCGCGCTGACAACAAAGGTGAAGGCGGCATTATGGCACTGATCGCCTTGATGCAACGCGTTACGGATAAGGACTCCCGCTTGCGCTGGATACTTCTGGTTTTAGGAATTTTCGGTGCAGCTCTCTTTTTTGGTGATGGCCTTATCACCCCCGCAATTTCTGTTCTTTCTGCCGTTGAAGGTCTGAATGTCGCCACCCCCACACTTGAACCTTATGTCATCCCCATTTCATTGGGCGTACTGATTGCATTATTCAAAATTCAGCGCAGGGGTACAGCCAGCGTAGGCGCACTATTCGGCCCCGTTATGATCATCTGGTTCGTAACACTTGCAGTTCTGGGCGTGATTAAAATATTTCAATATCCAGATGTTTTGTATGCCATCAATCCAATGTATGCCGTGGATTACTTTCTGATACACGAGTGGCATGGTTTTTTGGTATTGGGTGCAGTTGTTCTTGCACTGACCGGTGCAGAGGCGTTGTACGCTGACATGGGACATTTCGGCAAACACCCGATACGCGCCGCCTGGTTTTTGTTTGTTTTGCCTTCATTATTGCTCAACTATTTCGGTCAGGGTGCACTGCTCATCCATGACCCCAGCGCTGCAGTCAACCCTTTCTACAAGATGATTCCCGAATGGGGAATCTATCCGATGATAGCGCTAGCGACTATAGCGACAGTCATAGCTTCCCAGGCGGTTATCACTGGTACTTTTTCAGTCACCCGACAGGCTATTCAGCTGGGCTTCATGCCCCGCATGGAAATCTTACATACATCAGCTAAAGAAATTGGACAGATTTACATCCCTTTCATGAACTGGGGTATGTTAATTGGCATTATCCTGCTTATCATAGGTTTCCAGTCTTCAAGTAATCTAGCCGCTGCTTACGGTATTGCAGTTACCGGAACCATGGCAATTGACACTATTCTTGCATTCGTCGTGGTACGTGGGTTATGGAAATGGAGCTGGCCAACCACGTTAATTGGCATGGCTTTTTTCTTGACCATTGACCTGGCGTTCTTCAGTGCCAATTCCATGAAAATTATACAAGGTGGCTGGTTCCCGCTAGCAATTGGTATCGGCTGGTTTACATTGATGTCTACCTGGAAAAGAGGACGGCAAATTCTGTTTGAACGCCTACGTGAAGGCGCCATAGCACTTGAACCTTTCCTTGCCAGCATTGCTGACCACCCCCCAATACGCGTGCCAGGCATTTCAGTATTTTTGACTGCCAGTCCGGATGGTGTACCCCATGCACTACTCCATAACCTGGTGCACAACAAAGTATTGCATGAAAAAGTGGTTTTACTCACAGTTCAAACCATGGATATCCCTTGGGTACCCAATGAAGAACGACTAGAAATACACCCACTGGGAAATGAATTTTATCGCGTAGTCATTCACTACGGTTTTAAAGATGACCCGGACATTCCTGATGCACTTTCCCAGTGCAAAATAGAAGGAATGGAATTTAATATGCTGGAAACTTCATTCTTCTTGAGCAGAGAGACCCTGATTCCCACAAAAATGCCGGGAATGGCATTATGGCGTGAGAAACTTTTTGTCCACATGGCCCGTAACGGCAGCAGCGCAACAGCCTTCTTCAAGATTCCTACCAACCGAGTCATTGAGCTAGGTTCACAAGTTGAACTGTAGCGTTAGCCATTAGGTAAAAAATGCGCATAGGCATACCAAAAGAAATCAAGGATCAGGAGTACCGGGTAGGTGCCACGCCTGCGGGTGTAAAAGCTCTAGTAACAGCTGGGCACGAAGTCATTGTTGAAACAGGTGCCGCATCAAGAATTGGCTTCAGTGATAAACATTATAGTGCTGCCGGCGCAAGCATCGGTCAATCAGCCAAAGTAGTTTACGATGCTGATTTGATTATCAAAGTCAAAGAACCTCAACCCACTGAATTCCCTTTATTAAAAGTAGGGCAGATACTTTTTTGCTACTTGCATTTAGCCCCTGCCCCGGACCTCACCCATGCCCTGTTGCAAAGCAAAGTAATTGGTATCGCATACGAAACCATCACCGATGCTCAGAGTACCCTGCCGTTATTAACCCCCATGTCTGAAGTTGCAGGCAGACTTTCTATCCAGGCAGGTGCTACGGCACTTCAAATGGAACATGGAGGCAATGGCACGTTGCTGAGTGGCGTTCCAGGTGTGCCACCCGGAAAAGTACTGATACTGGGAGGCGGCATTGTTGGCACCAATGCTGCAAAGATGGCAATAGGACTGGGTGCAGATGTAACTTTGCTTGATATTAATGCAGCACGTCTCCGCTATCTGGATGATATTTTCGGTTCGCGACTGAAAACCGCCTATTCAGATCCCCACGCTATCGAAACACTGGCTCAAGAAGCGGATTTAATTATTGGATCGATTTTATTACCTGGAAAACGGGCACCAAAATTACTCACCCGTAAAATAATTGCTTCCATGAAACAGGGATCAGTGTTGGTCGATGTTGCAATTGATCAGGGAGGGTGTGCTGAAACATCCCGGCCTACCACACACACCTGCCCTACCTTCATAGAAGAGGGGGTAGTACATTACTGTGTAACCAACATGCCCGGTGCGGTTGCACGTACATCGACCCTTGCACTGACGCATGCCACTCTCCCTTACGCATTACAGATTGCCGGAAAAGGCTATCAGAAAGCGCTTACGGATAATCCCGGATTTCTCAATGGCCTGAATGTCCATTGCGGAAAAATTACGCATCCGGCCGTTGCCACTGATTTAAAGAGCGCTTACACGCCCTCAACAGAAATATTCAAAGAAACTTAAACGATCAGCACCATGCATCAACCCTATACCTGCTTGTATAATAGGGTTGCAACATTTTGCTGGGCAGACGATAATTTCATAAATATTAGCGACCAATAATAAAGCAGATGGAAAGCTATTTACTTCTATTAGTCGGGGCGGTGTTTGTTAATAACATCGTGCTCGTAAAAATACTCGGCCTATGCCCGTTCATGGGGGTTTCCAAGAAACTGGAGACCGCTATTGGCATGGGCGCCGCCACCACATTTGTCCTTACCCTGGGCTCAGGATCCAGTTATCTGATCAATGAGTACCTCCTGGGGACTGACCTTTTCTACCTCCGCACACTGTCATTTATTGTGGTCATTGCCGGTATTGTTCAATTTACCGAAATGGTGGTGCAAAAAACCAGCCCGACACTGCATCAGGTGCTGGGAATTTATCTGCCGCTCATCACAACTAACTGTGCGGTACTGGGCATTCCTCTCCTCAATGTCCAGGAGAAACATAACTTCCTGGAATCCCTGCTTTTCGGCCTGGGCGGCGCCGTCGGTTTTTCGATGGTATTGATCCTGTTTGCATCCATGCGTGAACGACTCGATACAGCTGATGTGCCTCCAGTATTCAAAGGTTCGGCCATCGCGATGATCACGGCAGGATTAATGAGTCTTGCATTCATGGGTTTTGCCGGGTTGGTGAAGTGATCAAAACTTTCAATTCAGCAATACTAATACACAAGGTTCAAGCATGTTAACAGCCTTGTTGGTCATGGCAGGCCTTGCGCTGTTGCTGGGGGCAGTGCTGGGATATGCATCCATCAAATTCAAGGTAGAAGGCGACCCCCTCGTCGAAAAAATCGACGCAATTCTGCCCCAGACTCAATGTGGTCAATGTGGTTTCCCAGGATGCAAACCCTATGCGGAAGCCATTGCAAGAGAAGAAGCCGAGATCAATCAATGCCCGCCGGGGGGTGATGAGGGTGTGCGTAAGCTTGCTGAGTTGCTAGGCAAAGATTTCAAACCCCTGAATGCTGAGCATGGAACGCCCAAACCAAAGTCTGTCGCAATTATTGATGAACCAACCTGCATCGGCTGCACGTTGTGCATTCAGGCTTGTCCCGTAGATGCTATTTTAGGAGCACCAAAGCAGATGCACACTATTCTGGCAGTCGAATGTACCGGTTGCGAATTATGTGTAGCACCTTGCCCTGTGGATTGCATCAGCATGATAGAAATTCAAACTGAAATCAGTACCTGGAAATGGCAGTACCCGATTTATCAAATAAAATCGGCATGACCGCACTTACATACCTATGACGAACCTGCGAACTCTCTACAATTTTAATGGTGGTGTCCACCCGCCCCAGCATAAAGATGTTTCAGCGGGAAGACCAATCGTCAAAGCGCCCATTCCTTCACGTTTGACAATCCCTTTGCACCAGCATATTGGCAATGTTGCCAAGCCGATTGTCCAGGTGGGAGAGAAGGTATTAAAAGGGCAAATGATTGCTCAGGCCGAAGGGTATGTTTCAGCATCAGTTCATGCATCCACTTCAGGCACAGTCAGAGCGATTGAAATGCTGTCAGTCCCGCACCCATCGGGACTACCGGATTTATGCATTGTTTTAGAATCTGATGGCCAGGACACCTGGACAGAACGTTTCCCGCTGAATTACCGAGAGATGGATCTCAGTGACTTACGCAACAGATTACGTGATGCTGGCGTAGTCGGATTGGGTGGTGCAGTATTCCCCAGTTTTATCAAATTGAATCCCGGACCCCAGCAAAAAATCCAGACATTAATTATTAATGGCGCTGAATGCGAACCCTGGATCACCTGCGATGACATGCTGATGCGTGAACGCGCAGATGAAATCGTGAAAGGCATCGAGATCATGCGTTATTTGATGCGACCGGAAGAAATTCTGATTGGCATTGAAGACAACAAGCCAGAAGCTATCACTGCCATGCAGGCAGCCTGCAGTAATTTGCATTTTCAGATTGATGTCATTCCTGTTCCAACAATTTACCCAGGTGGGGGTGCCAAGCAACTGATTAAGGTACTTACCAACAAGGAGCCCCCTTCCGGTGGACGTTCAACTGATATCGGCGTGCAATGCTTCAACGTAGCTACTGCCTATAGCATTCACCGTGCAATCAACCATGGTGAGCCCGTCATCTCGCGTATTGTCACTGTGACGGGAAATGTCACCCTTCCCCAAAATTTTGAAATACTCATCGGCACGCCTGTCAATGAACTGGTTGCACTCACCGGTACGCCAAAAGCGAACACAAATCGCTATATCATGGGTGGGCCAATGATGGGATTTGATTTGCCATCCGATCAGGTTCCCGCGATCAAAGCAACCAATTGCATTATTGCTGCTTCACCCAAGCTTTTTCCTCAGCCTCCAACTCCTATGCAGTGCATCCGGTGCACGCGCTGTGCGCAAGCATGCCCTGTGGATCTTCAGCCACAGGAGCTATACTGGTTTGCGCGTTCCAAAAATCTTGGCAAAGCCCAGGAGTATTTCCTTTTTGATTGTATCGAATGTGGTTGTTGCAGTTACGTTTGCCCAAGTAACATTCCACTTGTGCAATACTACCGTTTTGCCAAAAGCGAAATCTGGGCACGGGAAAAGGAAAAACAGGCATCAGACCTTGCCCGAGAGCGTCATGAATTCCGCCAGCTTCGAATTGATCGGGAAAAACAGGAGCGCGCCGAAAAACTGGCCAAAAAGGCCGCTGCAGCAAAAGCGGCCCCTGCCCCATCGGTTGAGGGTGCTGCAAGCCCATCCGGGGTTGATAGCGAAGCCGCCGCTAAAAAGGCAGTCATTCAGGCTGCTATAGCGCGGTCCAAAGCGAAGAAAGCGGGCATTGCACCCAAGAACGTGGATAATCTCCCACCGGATAAGCTAAAAGAAATTCAGAGCATCGAAGCCAGAAGAGAAAAAATTCGTGAATTGGCTCAGAAAGAAATTGAGTGATTTTGTATCCCTGTTTAACACATTGAAATTGATTTCATGAATTCACCCTACATCAAAGAAACAACCAGTGTCAGCATCATCATGCTCAAGGTGTTGTTCGCCCTGGTGCCTGCGATTGGGCTATATGTCATGTATTTCGGACCGGCTATTCTGGTGAGCATCATGCTGGCCATTGCCACTGCGTTAATTTGCGAATCGATGATGCTCAAATTTCGCAGTTATGCCGTGAAACCATTTTTACTGGATGGGAGCGCAACAGTTACGGCTGTGCTCCTGGCGCTTTCCATGCCACCCTTGGCACCCTGGTGGCTAATCGTCATCGCAACCGCATTTGCAATTATCGTTGCCAAACATTTATACGGAGGCCTTGGAAACAACCTTTTTAATCCAGCCATGGTGGGATATGCCGTGATGATCATTTCCTTCCCGGTGCAAATGACGCAATGGCCCGCTCCGGAAATGCTAGCGAGTGCGCATCTCACATTTACGCAAGAGCTTCAATACATCTTTGCAGGCATCATGCCAAACGGCCTGAATCTCGATGCTGTCAGTATGGCTACCCCGTTAGATACTTTAAAAACCCAGCTTAAACTTGAACATACCATTAACGAAATACTTCAAATGCCCATTTTCAGCTGGGGCAGCGGCAAAGGAACAGAAATAATTGCGCTGGGGTATTTGGCAGGTGGATTAATATTATGGCAGCAACGCATCATCACCTGGCATATTCCCGTTGCTTTCCTGTCCGGTTTATTTCTGACAGGCAGCTTGTTCCATATTTACGATACAGATCGCTACATTTCCCCGTGGTTTCATCTGTTGAGTGGCGGTGCGATGCTGGGCGCATTTTTTATTGCGACAGACCCTATCACCGGCGCCACGACTCCCAAAGGAAAACTGATCTTTGGTGCCGGAATAGGCTTTCTGACTTATATTATCCGATCAATGGGCGGGTATCCAGATGGTGTGGCTTTTGCCGTTCTCATTATGAACATCTGTGTACCGCTCATCGATGCGTATACACAACCTAAGGTATTCGGGCATAAAAGCGTGCAACCCGATGCGCAGGAAAAATGAAGTGAATGAATCTATCATCAAAATAGCGGCTCGTACCGCAGCTACAATGATCGCATTTACGATAGTTGGCACAGCATTGCTTGCCTTCACCGCCAATAGCACTAAAGACATCATCAACAAGAATATAGAGCAGGAAAAAATGGACTTAATCAGCCAGACTCTGCCTCATGCTCTATTCGATAATAATCTCGTAAAGGATGCCCTTGTTTTAAAACCTGATGATATGCTTGGCAATGATGAACCTACTTTTGCCTATCCTGCTCGTCTGCATGGAAAAACTACGGCTGTAGTTCTGGAAGTTATTGCACCAGATGGCTATAGCGGGAAGATAAACTTACTGGTTGCCATACTGGAAAATGGTGAAATAGCTGGAGTCCGTGTCGTTGCCCATAATGAAACTCCAGGGCTGGGAGACTACA
Source organism: Sulfurirhabdus sp. (assembly GCA_043759595.1). Taxonomy (GTDB): domain Bacteria; phylum Pseudomonadota; class Gammaproteobacteria; order Burkholderiales; family SMCO01; genus Sulfurirhabdus. The sequence goes on from JAYVLG010000173.1 coordinate 61,813, forward strand.
TCGATATTGCCAAAAGCGATTGGATTACCCATTTTGATCATACATCATTGAAACAAATCCCCTCCCAGGACTGGAAGGTAAAAAAAGATGGTGGCCATTTTGACAGCATGGCTGGTGCCACCATTACTCCCCGCGCTGTAGTAAAAGCAGTTTTTAAAGCTTTACAATATTTTGAAAAAAACAAGAACAAGCTGATAGTAGAACAGTCTAATTTAGCAGGAGCGTAAATAATGAGCGATCAGCCAAGTTACAAAGAAATTATACACAATGGGGTATGGAAGCAGAATACCGGATTAGTTCAATTGCTTGGCATGTGCCCCTTGCTAGCCGTCAGCACAACAGCTGTAAACGGCATAAGCCTGGGGCTGGCTACAGCAATTGTTATGAGCATGAGTAACGGCGCAGTATCAGCCATTCGAAATATTGTTCCCAACGAAATCCGTATCCCTGTTTTTATTTTGATCATTGCAGTATTGGTCACGGTCGTTCAGATGGGGATGAATGCCTACGTGCACCCGCTTTATCTGGTGCTGGGTATTTTTATTCCGCTCATCGTCACTAACTGCATCGTTTTGGCTAGAACCGAAGCATTTGCATCAAAAAATCGTGTTCTGCCCTCCATGGTTGATGGGTTGATGATGGGCGTTGGGCTGACTCTCGTACTGGCGGTGCTTGGTGGCGCACGTGAAATAATTGGCAAGGGCACCCTTTTTTCAGGGCTGGATATGGTCTTTGGTGAGTCTGCCAAACACATGGTGATCCATGTCATACCGGATTACCATGGCTTTCTGTTAGCCATACTCCCACCAGGAGCTTTCATAGGTCTGGGCTTGCTGATTGCCGGAAAAAATTACCTTGAACAACGCGCAACTGCAAAACCTGAAAAACACCAGCCAGACATGCAGATCGCCACTGCATAAGAAGCGCCTGACTATCCCTATTTGAACACATTAAGAAGGAACTTTAATATGTCCGGACATTTTCCATTCAGCGGCAATGTAAATCGCGTAAGCGTGTTTGCTTTTTACGAAAAGCATGGCCTTGGACTAGTACTTCAGGAAAAATACAATCAATGGTGGTTTGATTGGACCAAGCAGTTTGTCGCAAATGACCCAGGGTTAAAAGCTGCAAAGGGGCAGGATTTCAATGAATTCCCTTATGGCCAGCACGCCCATCATGATTTTCATCTGCATAAATACCAATGGTGCACAACCATGATAGATTTAGGTCAGTTTATCGCTGGTGTCATTTTACCCAAATTGTCAGAAGCACAGCTTCACCAATTGGAAGAAGATCATCATCACTTATTGGAAGCCTTGCACAAGGAAGCAGAACAAACACCACGTGAGGCAACACCAGTGATTGGTTATTTTCGCCACACCTGAAGTTTTTTCAATTACCAACGATTCTAAAAGCACAGAGGCAATATTAAATAGCCTGTTTTTCTTCTCAATATTCAAAGAATAACAGGCTACTCAACAACGCTTGCTTACTCTGTGCATATTGCAAGATTGCCATATGAACGCCCAAAAACGTCACGAAATATTTACCCGTCTTTCATCATTAAATCCAAACCCAACAACAGAACTGCTTTACACAACCCCTTTTGAACTGCTGATTGCTGTGGTACTTTCGGCACAATCAACGGACAAAGGGGTCAATATCGCCACCAGAAAACTTTACCCTGTCGCCAATACTCCTGAGCTGATACTGCAGCTAGGACTTGAAGGATTAAAGCGTTACATCCAGACAATCGGGTTATACCACAGCAAAGCAAAGCACATTATGGAAACTTGCCGGCTCTTGGCAGATCAACATCATAGCCAGGTGCCAAATACACGAGAAGAACTTGAAAAGTTGCCCGGCGTAGGCAGGAAGACGGCGAATGTTATTTTAAATACAGCTTTTGGCCATCCCACAATGGCTGTCGATACTCATATTTTCCGTGTGTCTAACCGCACAGGTCTGGCTCCCGGTAAAAACGTGCTGGAAGTTGAACAAAAACTATTAAAATACATCGACAAAAAATTTCTGCTCAATGCGCACCACTGGCTTATATTGCACGGTCGGTATACATGTAAAGCGAGAAAACCTGACTGCCCCGAATGCATTATTCGGGATTTATGTGAATACAAATCCAAAACCCAGTAAACAGGTTTTGCGTGAATATCATTTAAATCCTGTAAAATGGCATAATTCTGTCAATTTGTTATTCATATGAAAATCGCAACAGGTCTCGCAACAGGCCAAATAGCCAGCCCGGATTTAGCTAAACAAGCCGTGGCTCAAGCTATGGAAAAAGCTGAACTGGAAATTGCTGCAAGCGTGCTCCTGTTTCTCACCCCTGATTTTGCCCGCGATCCACAACCCTCACTTTTAGCAGCCTCTCGCGCCAGCAATTGCACGCATATTGTGGGCTGTTCAGCTGTAGGTATTTTTACGGAAGAAGACTGGGTGCTGGATTCTCCTGCAGCTGCTGCCATGGTTTTTGGTGATGGCATCAGCTTATTGCCCGTTCACTCACCTCAATCTGATGACCTGATACTTACTCTTGCCGCACCGAATGCCATAAACACGAACTGGCTTACCGATAAGGGGGTACGTTATGGAGGTGTGTCTGGCGATGCCACCGGACAAGGTCCATTCAAGGTCTGGTGCGGAGGTAAGGAAGTGGCAAATGGTCGATGCGAAACAGTGATTAGTGGTGCAAGCGGTGCCATCGGCATTTCCCAGGGAATACGCGCTTTAACTCGTCCGCAAGAGGTAACTCAGGTCAATGGATACGATGTACAATCCCTTGGCAATCAACCTGCACTAAACACACTCATTCGGGAACTCCCTTTAGAAGTGCGTGAACTGGAAAAAATTCCCCTGCACCTCATCATGGCAGGTATTACATTTGGAGAACCCTCTACCGCGATTGCTGAAGGCAGATTCCATCTGACTCCTATCATATCCACAAACACAGACGACAGATCCATCACCCTTTCCAAGCGCATCGATACCGGTGAAAAACTTTTCTGGGCCTTCCGCCAGCCCCTTGCAGCTGAACGCGATATGCGAATGGCCATTGACCGCATGCAAGGACAATTAACAGGCACACCAGATTTCGGTTTGCTCTTTCCTTGCACAGGACGAGGGCCATACTTCTATGGCGGCATAGACAGAGATCTTGAATTAACCAAACAGCGCTTTCCAGGTATGCCCATAATCGGATTTTACGGCAACGGTGAAATAGGCCCATTAAACAACAGCAACCATATATTCCAGTACGCCGCCATTCTGGGTCTTTTTACAGGCAATGTTTAATCCATCCAGAGATGAAGCACGCCGCTTCTTTTTCGACACCTGGCGCAAATATCAGGTTAAAGAGACATTATCAGGCTTGGAAGGCACAGCACTGGATATTATTCTGCAACACCCGGAATATCACGCTATGCTTTCAGATCCAGATAAACACATGGGCCGTGATTTTTTACCTGAGTTTGGAGAAACAAATCCCTTTCTGCATATGAGTATGCACTTGGCCATAGAAGAACAACTTTCCATTGATCAGCCTCAGGGTATTCGAAGTCACTACCAAAGCTTGCAGAAAAAGAGCAGCACAGCTCACGATGCACAACATATCGTCATGGATTGCCTGGCAGAAATGATTTGGCAGGCTCAACGCAATCAAAGCGCACCGGATGCTTCTGTATACCTGAATTGCCTGGTAACAAAAGCACATCACAAAAGCTGATTTAATCATAGCATTTGCAACTCTGCGTAAAATATAAGAAAATTGCAGGTTTTTTAAGAACCTTCCTGCTTTGCGGCTAAACTGCGGGAAGAAAACTCAAATTTCAGGACTCACCCGTGAAAGATATCCTCGCTTGCAACCTCTGGCTTTATAAAGTCTTCCCTTTCCTTCGCTGGTGGCCGATGGTCAACAAAGATACCAGCCGTGCAGATCTAATAGCTGGCCTGACTGGGGCCATGATTGTATTACCACAAGGTGTTGCATTTGCCACAATTGCCGGCATGCCGCCAGAATACGGTCTTTATGCTGCAATGATTCCTGCTATTATTGGCGCATTATTCGGTTCAAGCTGGCATCTGGTATCCGGGCCTACCACCGCAATCTCCATTGCAGTTTTTGCATCAGTCAGTCCTCATGCTGCTCCTGGCTCACCGGAGTTTATCAGCCTGGTGCTCACGCTGACTTTCATGGTTGGCATTTTCGAGTTGATACTTGGAATGGCCCGAATGGGTGCGTTGGTTAATTTCATATCCCACACAGTCGTGATTGGGTTTACAGCCGGCGCTGCTATCTTGATTGCATCCAGTCAGATCAAACATTTTTTTGGTATTAACATTGCTCGCGGCACGCCATTTCATGAAACCATTCACCAATTATTTCTGCAAATTGGGGACATTAATCTCTATGTAACCGGCGTAGGTTTAATTACCCTTATCTCTGGCATTCTATTCAAAAAATATTATTCAAAATTTCCATATATGATTGCGGCCATGATTATTGGCAGCATAGTGGCTGTTGCCCTGAACAGTTTTTTTGGTGGAGTTGATGCAACACACATCAAAACTGTAGGAGCACTACCCTCTGGTTTACCGCCATTGTCTCATCCAGATTTATCCCTTACCTCGCTTCAACATGCATTTTTTCCGGCACTTGTGATCACCATGCTGGCGCTAACAGAAGCGGTATCCATTTCCCGCGCTATTGCGGTTAAATCTGAACAGCGTATTGATGGCAATCAAGAGTTTATTGGACAAGGATTGTCGAATCTTTTTGGCAGTTTTTTCTCAGGCTATGCCTCCAGCGGCTCATTTAACCGCAGTGGCGTCAACTATGCGTCCGGAGCACGCACACCTCTTGCTGCCGTATTTGCTTCAATATTCCTTATCATCATTTTGTTATTAGTCGCCCCATTAGCCGCTTACTTACCCACTCCCGCCATGGCAGGAATTTTGTTTCTGGTTGCATGGGGATTAATCGACTTTCATCATATCGGCTCCATTATCAAAACCAGCCGGACTGAAACAACCATTCTTGCTGTTACATTCATCGGTACGCTGATCGACCTGGAAAAAGGCATTTTCTTTGGGATAACGCTATCACTTGCACTTTATCTCTATCGCACATCACGCCCGACGGTACGTGACATCGTTCCCGATCCAACCAGCGAAAAACACAAGTTTTCAACACCACGCGATGGCTTGCAAGAATGCCCTCAATTTAAAACCGTCCGCATTGATGGCTCAATCTTCTTTGGTGCTGTCAATCATATACAAACATCGTTACAGCAAATCGACGAATACAATCCACAGCATAAGCATGTGCTGGTCGTTGCAGATGGCATCAACTTTGTAGATCTTGCTGGTGGTGAAATGTTGGTACAGGAAGCAAAGCGCCGCAAAAAAATGGGCGGTGGACTTTATTTCAAAGGAGTTAAAGAAGGCGCCTGTGAAATGATCAAAAAGGGTGGCTACATAAAAGATATTGGAGATGAAAATATTTTCAAATCCAAAACCACTGCAATTACCACTATCTACGGAAAACTTGATTCAGAAATTTGCAGAAGCTGCACTGTGCGAATCTTCAGAGAATGCAACCAGTCTCTGCCCAATGGTGAGCCGCGATAACAACAAGAAATTGACTGCTTCCTGACAGTATTTACAACAAACTGTCAGGCCAGTACCAATAAGCCCTGACAAAATAAAACCCGCGATACAACTTCTTTGCGGGTTTTATTTTGCATAAAATCATTCCAAACCAATAAGTTTGTCAGCAATAAACAGCATATCAATCGGTTGCCAACGCCTCTTGCAACACTTTTGTCTGCCGCTTGTGCTCACGCATACCCCGCCACAGGGCAAATAACACAATTCCTGCCCCCAGCAATAGCGCCAGTATCATCACACCAAGACTGATAGTTTTCAATAGCGCCATATTGTCTTCTGCCATCGGCGCAATCATATGAAGCTGAGAAAGATAAACAGGGATAACAAATGCCCGGCTAAATAACACTGTAATCATAATGACGCCCATTACCACTTTAATCATGTAGGGCTTCACATATGTAGTCCCAATTGCCCCCAAATGGATACCAAACAAGGAACCCGCAAGAATAATCATTGCCAAACGAATATCCACATACCCGCCCCAGGCAAACTTGATTGTGCCCCCTACTCCCATCACAAAAGCGATCACCAGTTCTGTTGCAGAAGCCATCATGCTAGGCACACCTAATACATACATCATTGAAGGTACACCGATAAAACCGCCTACCGCAATGGTTGCAGCGAGCATTCCAGTTGCAAAACCCAAAGGAATGGTGAACAGAACAGAAACCTTAGCCTTGATGCTGGGGAAATAAACCATGGTCCCAGGAATGTAAACTGATTGAACCCATTTTGCCAATGGACCTTTTTTTTCCTCATCGTCAGTTGCACCTGAACGATATATCTTGATAGCATCTCGCATGACGTAACCGCCTACAACAGCTAGAACAATCACAAATGCCACACTTACATAAAGGTTAGAACCCGCATCACCAAACGCTTTTTTAATGGATTCCTGAATATGCGCCCCATATAACACACCGGCTTCGGCCGAAACGCCCATTACCAGACCAAGTTTCAGATCCACCTGCCCATATTTTGCACGTTTTAATGCACCAATCAAAGCCTTGGGAAACTTATGGCACATATTACTTGCCACCGCCACAATACCGGGCACACCCAAACTCATCATTGCCGGTGTCAACACAAATGCACCACCAGAGCCGATAAACCCGCTCACCATTCCGCCTATAAAACCAACAATTAGCAAGAACAAGACGTTCGTAATATTTAGATCAATAAAATTAAGACCTTCCACTTGAAATCCCCAATAAATAATGAATCAATATAAGCACTATTTTTTTGCTTTAATGCCTAGAACATCCCAGAACTCGCTGGTAAATGCTCCATGCGCCAATGAAATGGCGAATGCAATAGTAACTGGAATCACAAATGACCAATGTCCTTGAGAAGTGATGTTTAAAATCTGATCTTCGTTCATAAACAAAACCCCATATAGACCGGCAGATACCACCCCCAAGCCAAATAATTTCACAACCTTCTTTGTATTTTTTTCTTTTTCCATCATTCCCCCTGAATATTCATTTTTTATAACTGTCACCACCGGTTATTACTAATGGACAACCAACCTTACCCCAATAATCACGAGTCTTCTTTCCAGGCCAACCAACTGGTGGAGGCATTACGACAAACAAGATACTTTTAAAATGATTGACGTAATCAGCCACTTCAATATCAAAATTTCCTACCTTTTTCACCAATCGGTAAAAAACTTTTTCGCTTTCCAAAACCAGTAAAAAATCTTCCAATGCATTATCTTTCGCACGGCAATTTGTAACGCATAAAATATCCAAACTGGCCGACATTCGTTTACACAAACTCAACGCTGCAAGAAATGATTCATGGTTGCCGGTAGCGTTACCCACGGCCAGCAATATCTTTCTTTCAGGGCTAGAACCAGCAGACGGGTTTGCAAGCCGCCCCACTAATGGATCACTCTTCGTTCAGTGTTAAAAAACAGGGCCATTTATCTACCGAGTATCTGCCATCCCGGTAGCAGGCATTCCACTGACAGGTACGTTTACTTTGACTTCATCCATCTTTTCTTTTGAAGCATGGTTTTCATTCAAAATTTGCCTGACCGCATCAAAATTTCCCGCTTCTGCATAAGACATTGCCGTAAACATCCTTCCCAACTTACTGAATATTTTTTTCATATCCACTCCAAATGAAATATGCAATAAAAACATGCGTCGTTTACTACCATCATAGTAAGCAGTTACCGTGCCACATTCGCAACAACACCAACATATTGTTATATATATGTTTTTATAAAAAACTATTTTTACCTTAACGCTATACAACAATTGCAATTTGCAACAATCATCAAAAACAAAAACACAATTTCATATTAATGCATTGATTATTATACAAATTATTTAAAAATATTAATGTTGCATATATATGCACAACGTTGCTATTTGCAATGTAAAGATTTAGGATATGCCAATGAAAATCCAATCATCCTTGAGACAGAAAATCACATTTGGCTACTATGGCTATTACGCCATGGCAGCCTTGATCATTGGTTTATCACTATTTACTTTCATGGAACTGAGGCTCATAGAAGGAAAAATTCACTCAGGCTCCAGAATTTCTGAGTTTTTTGATGTCACACTGGAAATCAGAAGATTTGAAAAGAATTACTTTCTTTACCGACAAATGCCTGACTACTGGGAAAATATAGGCTATATCGAAAAAGCCCAATCACTCTTGGACAAACATGGAAATGATTTTGAGGCCCTGACCACGCACAAGAACATCACCAATCTTAATTCGAATTTATTCAATTATCGCCGGCTCTTGGATCAGTATTCACAACACGCACTTTTATCTCCACCACAATTGGAACTGCTTGAGGCCAGAATTCGCAACACTGGCAGAGCGATCACTATAGAAGGCGAACATATCGCAAACTCGGAAAGATTAATGCTCCAACAATCCCTGGATAAAGCGCGGACTTTTTTCTTTGGGTATATAGCATTGATTGCACTGGTGATGATTGCGATAGGAATGACACTTTCAAAAATGGTGGTACGCCCATTGCGTCATATGGAATCCTGCATAAATGGCTTAACGGGTGGCCGTCTTGAAAAGCTTAAAATCGATTCAAATGAGCACGAGATAATTTCAATTACCCACGCCTTTAATCACATGATCGAAGAACTTGAAAAACGGCAACAGTGCATCACTCGCTCCGAAAAACTAGCTTCGATGGGAACACTTCTTTCCGGTGTAGCACATGAACTGAATAACCCGATATCCAATATATCCAGTTCCTGCCAGATTCTCCAGGAAGAACTGGGACACGCAGACATTGTTTTCCAGAAAGAAATGCTTGAGCAAATTGATAATCAGACTGACCGTGCACGCATCATCGTCAGGTCATTACTTGATTTTTCCCGGGATCGTGAATTTAAACACTCCGACATTGCGCTGGATCAACTGATAGCGGAAACCATTCGCTTCAGCAAAGGCATGATACCGCCAAACGTGACTCTCACCTGCGACCTCCCTGAAAATCTGATGATTACGGCTGACAGCCAAAGACTGCAGCAAGCTTTGCTCAACTTGCTTCAAAACTGCCTCGATGCATTGGATGGACAAGGAGAAATCCACATAAAGGCTGTGAAACGGTTGATCAACGTAAATGATAAAGATGCCATTGCTTTTCATGGCAGATGTGAGGCGCATATTGAGGTTGTAGATATAGAAATACAGGACAACGGAGCAGGGATTGCTGATGACGTTCTACCCCGCATTTTTGATCCGTTCTTTACAACGAAAGATGTAGGCCAAGGTTCCGGTCTGGGCCTTTCTATCGTGCATGACATTATTGAACAACATCACGGTTGCATTGCCGTGAGTTCTGCAAGCGGATGCGGCACCACTTTTTCAATTCGCCTTCCCGCCCAGATTCCCTCTCTTCAACCTATTTGATTCAGCATACATATGATAACAAACCCAGCTACGCTTCTTATTGTGGACGATGAAAAAGCCGCACTTAAAAACCTTGAACACGTAATGAAAAAAGAAGGGTATGAAGTCACAACGACTCAAAGCGGCCCCAATGCGCTGGCATTACTCGACACTCAAAATTTCGACGTCGTTTTAACAGACTTGCGTATGGAAAAAGTAGATGGCATGCAGATCCTTCAAAAATGTCGTTCAGTTTCACGGAACACTGAAGTCATCATGATCACTGGCTTTGCCACACTGGAATCAGCCGTAGATGCCATGAAATATGGTGCATTTCATTACATATCGAAGCCGTTTCGTCTGGATGAGGTAAGAAAAGTCGTCGCTGAAGCCATCGAAAAAGTTCACCTAAAAAAAGAAAATCAGGCGCTCAAATCGCAAATTGATCTTTATCAGGGAAAGGTAAAAATCGTAACGCAAAATCCCACCATACAGCGCATGCTTGAAACCGCTAAACAGGTTGCCCCCACAGACTGCAATATTATTATTACCGGGGAAAGCGGCACAGGAAAGGAATTATTCGCTCGATACCTGCACGACAATAGCGAAAGACAAAAAGGGCTGTTCCTGGCCGTTAACTGTGGCGCATTTAATGAAGAATTACTCTCAAATGAACTGTTCGGCCATGACAAGGGCGCATTTACCGGCGCAAGTTCGAGCAAAAAGGGGCTCATAGAGGCCGCCTCCGGAGGGACACTATTTCTTGATGAAATCACGGAAATGTCCCCTTCCATGCAAGTCAAATTACTTCGGGTTATTCAGGAAAGGGAAATTCTTCATTTAGGTGGTACCGAGCCAATCAAAGTCGATGTACGTTTTATTGCAGCTTCTAACCGGGATTTGCAAACCTCCATGAAAAGCGGTGAATTTCGTCAGGATTTATACTTTCGCCTGAACGTAGTTACCCTCGCCATCCCTTCGCTCTCAGACCGGTTAGAAGACATTCCCATGCTCAGCCTGCATTTTTTAAATAAATATGCTGCGTTGATGAAAAAAGAAGTCACTGAAATCTCCAAAGAAGCAATGGAACTTCTGATTGGATATGACTTCCCCGGGAATGTGCGCGAGCTTGAAAACATTATTGAGCGCGGTGTCGCCATCACCTATACCGACACCATTGAAAGCGCACACCTTCCAGATGACTTGAGAGAAATGACTTTCCGCACATTTCGCAAAAAAAATGGGCGTATCCTGCCCCTTGAAGAGCAAGAAAAGGATTATATACTTTGGGTGTTAAGTGAATCCATGGGAAATCAGACTGTCGCAGCACAGGCCCTTGGCATTGATCGGGTTTCACTATGGCGCAAGCTAAAAAAATACCAGATTGCGACAATATAATGGCTCTTACTACTTATTGCTTAAAATGAGTCGACCTGATTGCACACCTTGATTCCAGCCACTGCCTGGTTTGCAAGAACTTCATTTTTAAACGATAATTATTGCTTATTGAAATAGACTGGTTGCAAATTGCAACATATTTAACCTTGGAATAATACCTGTGAAGTCACTACTCGCATGCAACCTCTGGCTCTATAAAGTTTTCCCCTTTCTGCGCTGGTGGCCGATGGTCGATAAAGAGACTTCCCGATCTGACTTGATGTCGGGATTGACTGGTGCGCTCATAGTTTTACCTCAAGGGGTTGCGTTCGCGACAATTGCAGGCATGCCTCCTGAATATGGTTTATATGCTGCGATGGTTCCTGCCGTAATAGGGGCATTATTCGGCTCAAGCTGGCATCTGGTATCCGGGCCTACAACTGCCATTTCCATTGCGGTGTTTGCTTCTGTCAGTCCGTATGCACACGCAGGAACACCAGAATTTATCAGTCTGGTACTCACACTTACTTTTATGGTCGGTTTATTCGAATTATTAATGGGTCTTGCTAAGCTAGGAGCATTGGTCAACTTTATTTCACATACAGTTGTCATTGGCTTTACTGCCGGCGCGGCAATCCTCATCGCTTCCAGTCAAATCAAACATTTTTTTGGCATTCATATTGAGCGCGGAACTGCCTTTTACGAAACAATTCATCAAGTATTTCTGCAATTTAATGATATTAATATCTATGTCACGATTGTCGGCGCACTCACTTTAATATCAGGCATTCTGGTTAAAAAATTCGTACCAAAATTCCCTTATATGATTGCGGCCATGATTATCGGCAGTATCGCTGCGCTCATTATTAACCAGTTTGCCGGTGGTGTTGACGCTACCCATATAGTCACAGTCGGAGCACTTCCTTCTGGATTACCTCCCTTGTCTCACCCTGACCTGTCCATCCATTCAATTCAACAGGTATTCTTTCCTGCGCTAGTTGTCACCATGCTGGCATTAACAGAGGCTGTTTCCATATCACGGGCCATTGCTGTCCGTTCAGAGCAGCGTATTGATGGTAATCAGGAGTTTATTGGTCAAGGCCTGTCCAATATGTTTGGCAGCTTTTTTTCTGGATACGCTTCAAGCGGATCGTTCAACCGAAGTGGCGTTAACTATGCATCTGGAGCCAGAACCCCGCTTGCAGCAGTTTTTGCCTCAATTTTTCTGTTACTGATTTTACTGCTGGTAGCGCCCCTTGCCGCTTATCTGCCAACAGCAGCCATGGCAGGTATTCTGTTTTTAGTGGCATGGGGGTTGATTGACTTCCATCACATGTCATCCATCATGAAAACAAGTCGTTCAGAAACCGCCATTTTATGGGTCACACTTATTGGCACGCTCATCAACCTTGAAAAAGGCATTTTCTTTGGCATTATCCTGTCATTGATCACCTATCTCTACCGCACCTCTCGTCCAAGCATTACTTCTTTCGTTCCGGATCCAGAGGCAGGGAGCTATCACTTTATCCCGGTTGAGCTCCAACCTGAGTGTCCCCAATTAAAAATAGTCCGTGTTAATGGCTCTATATTCTTTGGGGCTGTTAACCACGTACAGCAACACTTACTTCAAATAGACGAAGCAAACCCTCAGGCGAAGCACGCACTGATCCTATCCAGCGGTATCAATTTTGTTGATATTGCGGGTGCAGAAATGCTCACCCAAGAAGCTAAACGCCGCCGGAAAATGGGAGGGGGACTCTACTTTTATCGCGTAAAAGAGAAAGTTTGTCAGTTGCTTCACAAGGGGCATTACATAGAAGATATCGGAAAAGAAAACATTTTCGAGGCAAAAGCGCATCCGATCACCAACATTTATCCTAAACTAGACTCCGAAATTTGTCGCTCATGCACGGCAAGAATATTTGATGTGTGTAATGTCGCTTTACCAAATGGTGAACAACGCGTTTAAGTGAACAAGCAACTTTGGCTTTGCATTAAACCTGGGTGCCTCACCATCGCTTTAAATGCATAAAGACTGCGCAATAATTGATAATTCGTTAGACTGTAAAGAGTAAAAAACTTCATCAGACTGACGAAACATGGATTTCATAGATAAGCTACTCAACGGATTTCACGGTTACAAAAGCACCTATTTCGCATCTCACCGCGAAATGTACAGAACCCTTGTTGCTCAAGGCCAACACCCAGGTGCACTGGTTATTTCATGCTGCGACTCCCGAGTAGACCCCGCATTTATCACACGATGCGACCCTGGCGACTTATTTGTGATTCGCAACGTAGCCAATCTGGTTCCTCCCTATGAAGAATCCGGTGCATTCCACGGCACCAGCGCTGCTATAGAATTTGGAGTCTGCGGACTTGAAATTTCGAATATTATCGTGATTGGGCATGAACACTGTGGTGGTATACGCGCCTTAATGGAAAACAATACTCAGCACATGTGTTCAGAAGGTGAAAGCTTCATCAAACCTTGGGTTGAAATCGCCAAGCAGGCACGGGCCCGCGTACATGAAAAATCTTCTCCCAGTGATGATGAAAATGCCAAGTTGCGCATGTGCGAACAAGAAGCAGTGTTAGTTTCTTTACAAAACTTAATGACATTTCCATGGGTTCGTCAACGGGTAGAATCCGGAAAACTGGCTATTCATGGCTGGTACTTCAGTATTGAATCAGGTGAACTGCTGGCTTACAATCAAGGCACCGGTCAGTTTGAGTCGCAATAGGGTAAGTAAATAGACCATTCCCCGTTAACTCTTCAAAAAGCATCCTGATTATCGATCTTCCTCAGCCAATTAACCGGGGTATATGTTTGCAATACCTCATTAACAACACGTTGGCGTGTTTACCAAACGGTTTAAGTAAATTTGTACATTAACCGCAGAGGCGCAGAGGCGCGGAGTTGATGAGCCACATAATAAATTTGTGAAGTTTTGTTATCTGGCGAGGCTGTTTACTTTCTCAAAGCATTGTATTTCTCCGCGCCTCGGCGCCTCTGCGGTTAAAACCAAGTTTTTTGATTTTCATAAACTCCAAAATGGGTGAGAACTATTTATTTTGCTGAGCTTTCTTGCCAATCAGAAAAAACATTCAATTAAAATAGGTGCATCCATGACCTTTTCAAATTTCAAATTTCGCTCTGCTCTCCAATGTCTCTGAGGTAGAATCTAGTTTTATTCATATCCAGGCTTTCTCATGGGCAACCGCCTCAGCAAAATATACACCCGCACCGGTGACGATGGCACAACCGGTCTCGGCGATGGTGCTCGCACTCCCAAAGACAGCTTGCGCATTAATACTATAGGTGAAGTGGACGAATTGAACAGCCACATCGGGGTGTTACTCACTGAAGATTTGCCGGAAACAATTCGCAACTGCCTCATCAATGTTCAGCACAAGCTCTTTGATCTGGGTGGGGAACTCAGTATGCCTGGCTCTGGCTACATTGGCATTACCGCTGATCACACAACCCAATTAGAGGCCATTCTCGACAAGCTGAATGCCCCTCTGCCACCTCTGAAAGAGTTCATCCTGCCAGGAGGCTCTCGTGCTGCGGCATATTGTCATGTGGCACGAGCTGTTTGTCGGCGCACCGAACGCAGTATCACTTCATTGGCAAAGGCGGAAGAAGTCTCTACTGCAAGCCTTATATACCTGAATAGACTCTCTGATCTGCTTTTTGTGATGTGCCGGGCACTGAATGTATATCATGCTCAGGAGGATGTATTATGGAAGCCAGGTAAAGCAGATTAACCCCTTACAGAATATGGTCTGCTAAGGCTTTCATAACTGAATACAATCAGTCAGGTCAGCCTTTTATAGCGAAGTTAAGCCGGGAATACCCCGGTAGAAAGATAACGGTCACCCCGGTCGCAGATGATTGAAACTATCACTGCGTTTTCTACCTCATCCGATAATTTTAGCGCAGCGGCCAGCGCTCCCCCTGAAGAAATGCCTGCAAATATTCCTTCTTCCTGAGCCAGACGCCTGGTCATGATTTCTGCTTCCGACTGAGAAACATAGCGAATGGCATCTACGCGCTTGGGATCATAAATTTTAGGCAAATATTCTTCAGGCCACTTTCGAATACCCGGTATTTGCGAACCTTCCTCAGGTTGAACCCCCACAATCTGAATGCTGGCATTCTGTTCCTTCAAATAACGCGAACATCCCATAATTGTGCCCGTCGTACCCATGCTTGATACAAAATGGGTGATTTTTCCTTGAGTGTCTCGCCAGATTTCCGGGCCCGTACTTTCATAATGCGCTAGCGGATTATCCGCATTACCAAACTGGTCAAGTATTACCCCTTCACCTGCAGCCTGCATTCGGTTGGCTGTATCAATCGCCTCTTCCATACTGCCTTTTTTTGATGTTAATACTATCTCCGCGCCAAAAGCGCGCATTACCTGGCGTCGCTCCACGCTCATGTGCTCAGGCATGACCAGAATCATCCTGTATCCACGCATGGCAGCAGCCATCGCCAGCGCAATGCCGGTATTACCGCTTGTCGCTTCAATCAAGGTATCGCCTGGTTTGATATCACCTCTAACTTCAGCGTGCATAATCATGGATAGTGCTGGCCGATCTTTCACTGAACCCGCAGGGTTGTTTCCCTCCAGTTTAACCAGAACGATATTACTGGTATTGCCGGGCAAACGTTTCAATTTAACAAGCGGTGTATTACCAACAAAATCTTCAATACTTTTATACATCGTTTACTTTCGTCTGCTCTAAGTTCATACCCTGATATAAATGATCGCATTCTCCAATGACACCCGCCATGGTTACGCAGTTTTTACCTGTCGCTTTAGAGTTTTTTGCTGCCCTTTCGGCACGTGCGCAAAATTCTGTCCGTGACTCATCAGGCAATAGAGTTGCCACGCCAAAACTGGCTGTAATTGGCTTCACCATAGGCAATATGATTTGATCTTCCAATTCCATACGCAATCTTTCAGCGGCGATCAATGCACCAATCTCATTGGTTTCTGGTAACAAAATTGCAAATTCTTTACCGCCATACCGAACAGCCAAATCCAGCGTACGAATAGATTGCTGAATCACGGTAGAGACATGAGTCAATATCTCATCCCCTGTCTCACGCCCATAGGACTCATTCACCTGACTGAAATTGTCGATATCCAGAATCACCAAAGCAAGTGGACGGCGGTAACGCTCCCAGCGTTCCATCTCCTCATCCAGTTGTGAATCCAGTTTGCTGCGAATGGGTAAACCCGTCAGGGAGTCCTGAGATTTCAGTGCCAGATTTTCTGACAGTACTTTTTGTAACGTCAACGAACGTTGCGTCAATTGGGCTTTGGCCTCATTGTAGCCAACTGTTAAGTTATCTATTTCATTGCTCATGCGTTCAAACGCAGAAATATCCATTTCAGCAACCAGCAGCACCATCTGATTGCGCAAAAAAATATTTCCAGAGAAAGTTCGACGCATGCCATTTAGTTTGCCTAAAGTAACCAGGCCTGTGTGGAGGAGCCCCCCTTCACCCGGCTCTTTCTTTAGCAAGCTGAAAAATGGGGGGTCAATAAAAATGGCGCCTGCGCTTTCAGCCGGCAAATCACCTAAAACCGATAAAAAACCCTGATTCGCTTCAACCAATACGCCTTGCTTAGTCATCAAAGCAACAGAAACAGCACGAAACTCAAGCAACCATACCGGCAAAAAACTAATTGGATTGGCGCTCAAAATAAATACCCCTCCTGCTCCATGACAATCTTAAGACGTAACTGGCGCGCGACCATAGACATCATCAAAACGAACAATATCATCTTCCTCCAAATACGGACCACTCTGGATTTCAATAATTTGCAAAGGAATTCTGCCTGGATTTTCCAAACGATGACGATTGGTTTGTGGAATATAAGTAGACTGATTTTCTTCAAGGAAAATTTCCTTATCGCCATTGGTAATCTTGGCCGTCCCCGCAATAACCACCCAGTGCTCTGAACGATGAAAATGCATTTGCATGGAGAGTTTTGCGCCAGGATTAACAACAATCCGTTTAATCTTGTAACGCGCCCCTTCTTCCAGAATGGTATAACTTCCCCAGGGACGGGTTACTGTCATGTGAATTTCAGTAAGATGCTGGTGCGTCTCTTTCACAGAGGCTACCAACTGTTTCAAATCCTGCACTCTGTCTCGCGGGCAAACCATGGTTGCATCCCGTGTTTGCACAACAGCTAAATTCTGCAAACCCAATGTAGCGATCAGACCATGTTCACTCCATAACAGGTTGTCCTGGCTATCTACCGCCAGCACCTCACCCTTTACCATATTTCCTTGTTCGTCCTTATCCCGCTGCTGGTAAATGGCTTCCCAGCTTCCAAGATCATTCCAACCCATGTCAACGGGAACTACAGCCACTTTATCTGCCAGCTCCAGCACGCCGTAATCAATTGAGAGATCGGGCAATGCAGCATAGGTATCAAAATCAGCTACTTTGCCGCCCCCGTTTGAAAGTGACAACGCCGCTGTATGAATGGCAGGCTGATATTTTTTCAGCATGGCAAGGAAGATATCCGCACGAAATACGAACATGCCGCCATTCCAGTAATAACCGCCCTGCTTTAAATAGGAGCGCGCGGTTTTTGCGTCTGGTTTTTCCACAAATCGCGACACACTCATTGCGCCAGAAGCTTTGCTCGCAGTTTTCTTTTGTAACGCAGCGCCAGCCTGAATATAACCGTAACCAACCGCAGGTTCGGTGGGCTGCATACCAAATAATGTCAGGTATCCATTCAGCGCAGCTTCTTCCGCTGATTCCCATGCCTGATTAAACGCAACCTGATCTGAAACAGCATGATCAGAAGAAAAAACTCCAATCAAGGCTTTCGGATCTTTTTCAGCAATACTGGCAACTGCCCAGGCAATCGCAGGCAACGTGTTGCGGCCAATCGGTTCCGACAAAACATTATCAGCGAGAGACGCATGGATAGAATGAAGTTGCCCCATCACCTCAAACCGATGATCAGCATGGGTGACGGTGATTAACTTGTCATGCGCAACTCTAGGCAGCAAGCGACGCGCAGTTTGCTGAAGCAGCGAATCCTCACCATTAAGAGCCAGCAGCTGCTTGGGCATGGCCGATCTGGATAAAGGCCAGAGACGAGTACCTGAGCCGCCTGCAAGTATGATCGCGTAGCGTTCACCTGCAGATTTAATAGTTGGTATGTTTTTATTCTTTACTGAAGTCTGTTTAGCTGAAGAAGTACCCATGTCTCTCCCTTATGAAGCATCCTCAAAATATGTGTTTTCAGAACACAGCTCTAAATAGTTCCCATCCGGAAACGCTATACCCCCTCTCCCCTTGTGGGAGAGGGTTGGGGAGGGGGTTGAATTTAAACACCCTCTCCCTGGCCCTCCCCCATCGAGGGGGAGGTAAAACAGATGAGAACTAAATAGCTTATTATGATTTCACTACTATAGCGTATTGCAAGCCGTCGGCAAACTGCCCCGGGCAGAAAAATAAACCCATACATCTAAAAAATACCGAAAGTTGCAGCGGAGTAAAAATCCAGTTGAATTTATTGGTAGATGAATACCCCGTATTGCAACAGACCGCTGAAACAACAGGAGAAGATTGTAGAGGAGAATTATGAAGGTTTGGAGATCGAAGGTCTAACGAATAACCCCTTTCCAGTTTCCTGCAGAATCAATTTTATTCGTTGAACTTGCGCTATCTGAAACAGCCTTCGGCTGAGAAGCAGTAATCTTTGAACGAATATTATCAATTGTTTTTGGACCAATGCCTGCTACGTTATCAAGCTCATCCACATTTTTGAACGGACCATGCTCTTTTCGGTAAGCAATTATTGCCTTTGCCTTGCCCGGGCCAATCCCAGGGACAGATTCCAGATGTGTGCGGCTGGATGTATTGATATCCACTGGTGCAGCAAATGCAGGCGCTGCAAATAAACAGCAGAGAACAAAGTTGATAAATAATGTCTTCATTTCCAATTTTCCAAAAATATTGCAGTCAAACAAATAATATTTTGGCATTATCATGTTATTGTCATTAATATTCAACTGTAGCCATTAAAAATTAGCAGATAAGATGATACGTTTACAGAGTTGATAAATGCTGTTGTTGATTTCAGGAAAGGTGAATTGGCAATTTCGACCCATTTGCGTCAGTCACCACCTCATCGCTATTGGTCTGCAATTAAATCATCAACAGCCATCCACTTTATTAAATTTTTGCTTATTTCATTTCAACTACACCGTCAGTTATTGATTTACAGTATTATTAACTAAAGTTTCAAAGTTCATTTTACCCAATAAATCTTCCCGGAATCCTTGATTCACTTAGCTTCCAGCCGCATGGTTCGAACATCAAGTTGCAGGGCTTACACAAAGAAGCTTTGCACATGGAGCTCAATTGTCTCCATCACCTGAGTGACGGTATCTCCAAGCAACTCCCTCATCTCACTCAGCGCACCGCTAATCCGAGATTTTCCATTAGAGACTCATCATGGCGAATAAATCGGCGTAAATTTGGCTGGCAAATCGAATGTTTTTGCGGCATCCCACAAGCCTTGCATCCATGCACGTTGTTGCATCGCCAACGCCAGATTCAAGATAGGTTTTCGACTTTCGGTGGTGATGTAAGCCGCCTTCGCAAACAATTTGTAACGCAGTGTTTGCAGCGTATGTTGCACTGAAGTGGAAGAATGCTTTACCGCACTGGTTTTAAGCAGGACCTGACGCAATAAACTCATCAGGTTATAGGCCAGCATCACCGTGTTGAGCGCCGCCTCAGTCGCCCAAAAGTCCTTCATATTGAAGCTGTCAGCGGCAAAATCATATTTGAGTTCTTTAATCCGGTTCTCGCAGTCAGCACGTCCTCGATAAATGCGCCAGATCACTTCAGCTGGCAAATCCAAATCGGTCACCAGAGCAGAAAATCGCCACTTGCCAATCACAGGATCATCGGCAAACAGGTTCAACGTCTTGCCCTTGGGTGTAGCACGCTGTTCGATGTGCTGCCGTATTCCGACCACCCAACGTGGTTTGCTCCACGCATTGGCCTGATAGGCAAAGCGGGTCAACTCGATGCCATTGACTGGTTTGCCCTGCTCATCAAGCAAAACCCACCAGCCAGCGGCACTCACCAGCGCGCGTTGCAAAGGCTGATTCTGACGCAGCGCGATGATGTGATGCATCTGCTGTTGATCGAAAGCGCTGTCGCTAAACCCGCTATCCGCACGTAACAGAGACACGTGTTTGTCTCCCAATCGGTGCAGGGTATTGGCCAAAAATGCCTGCACGTTATTGGCTGAACTGCTGTTGCCAGGACGCAGCCAGCAATTGGCAATCATGCGAGTGTCAGCGACAAAGGCCATCAAGGGATGATGACTGGCACGTCCGCGTTTGGCCGGATTGTAGCCGCGTGCCGCCCCTTCTTGCGCTCCGTAGCGCGTCATCACGGTGGAATCCAAATCGAGCGTGATGCCATTGATGGACAATTGGCCAAACATCCAGTTGTACAGGGGGTCCATCACAGACTCATTCGTACCTTGAGTAAATTTATTGAATAGCCGCATGACGGCTTTGAAGTTGGCCATGCGTTTGAAGCCGAATAATCGTTTTAAGACTGGGTCATGTCGTGTGACTTCAGCATGCTCAAAACGATTGGCGCCACACCATACCGAGAGCATGAATTGGGTGATGAGTTGCTCTGGACGATAGCCCCGATTGCTGCCGGGCTGCGGCAAACCAGAAGCGGTAAGGGCGGACTCAAATCCCAAGTGGTCCAGCATCCGTTTCATCAGCCCCATGCCGCCCCAGGCAGTGATTTCTTTGTCGGTAAAACGCAGGTCAAATTCCATCATTATCTCCGCACTGAAATCGCGATTACTTATTTTAGACCAGAAACACTCTAAAAATAATAAAAATCAATTGCTTGTTCTAATGGTTTCCATTAGAAAATGGCACTAATGGAAAATCTCGGCTAATCAACGCACGAAAGAACTGCCATAGATGCTCAGCGTAATCGATAGATGTCGCATTTGTCGATAGCTGCTTGCGCATATCGGCGAAGCCATTGGCTTGGTGCAAAGACTTGGCGCTCAGTTAGCCAATATTTCATGGCATTTTTCTTCATCTGCAGGATCGGTGTCAACAGCGACTCGTCGGCCAAACGAATCATCGGCTTGGTGCCGAACCAGGCATCCGCGAGCTGGTAATCCGCCTCAATCCCTTCGCGTTGCGCACGATGAATCATGTCTCTCGCCATCTGTGGTTTGCTATGTTTATCCGCCACCCGGTAATGTTTCGCCACAACGCTGCGGACATCCCGAAACGGTTGGTGCAGACCTTGTGCCTTAACTGCGCTGATAAATAGCTCGCAATCCAACGGCGCAAATCCCGCAACACTACTCAAACCCAAAGTCAGAACCTGCTGTCCCATGACATGTCGCCCCGAAGTGTGATCAAAATGATTGGATACCCCAGGCATCCTTTTGCCATAACGGTCTTGAATGGAGTCATCCAACACGAACGCACTGGATTGGCTCGATACTTTCATGCTCCGCACCGCTTGGTGTGCTAGCTTCAAGTGAACAGACCGCCAATTCCAGTCTTCCCGATTCATGGCTGCATACAGGGCATCTGTCCGTGCACTGGAAAAGGTTTGCAATGACTCCCTTGCAAACATGCCAATCAAGTCCACTTTCAGCCAGACCCAAAGTATCAAACAGTACACCAGTTCATGCGCCGACGTGCCTGAACGCTTGTGGAAGCCAGCGCGAGTCAACCGCGTATTCATGCCTACCTGCTGCCACAGATCAGCGAACAAGTTATCGATGAGACAGCCTCCGCTTTGAAGTATGTTTGCCGTCAAGGATGGAAGTGCTATTGGTTTTGTGTCATGATTCATCGCGGTCTTTTGAGTAGGTTCTGGAAGTTTGCAAGACAACCATTGCTATACTCTTTTAAAGACAGAAATTACCTTTTATATCATTACTTTATGTGTTTATTTTAGAGGTTTTTGAACTCCGAAACTTTAGTTAATTAAAAAATAAATAAATGATCACCAAAACGATTACTGGAATACCCAGAAGCCATCCAATTAAATATTTACCCATCACAATGCTCCTTTAGTTGCTCGAATGAATAATCTGCGCTCGTTTAAAAACATGATTTCACGAGCGCTCGCCGCTTATCCGAAATTTGATAACCAATCAGCTTGCTGGATAAAGCTTGTCGTTTCAGTATAGTTGTAGAGCACGGAATGTTCTGTACGATAACGCACATATAAATTGAAATTTGCCTTTATTAATGGATCGCTATCGATAAGCAGATCAAACGTTATTTCCACATCGCGCATTTGTATACGTGTCTCCAGGTTTTAGATCGGTAGTGCGAACGTCTATTGTATGCGTTTCGCACAGATTATTACATCGGCATCCACGCTCCTCCTACGCCAATTTTGGAAAGACAGTTTGGGCAGGCGTTGGAAGAACAGTAATTGCCGAATCCAGAACCGATAGACATCTTGTGTGAGGGGGCTGAGGAATCGACGTCGTCAGACCACATGAACCTGATCCATCAGACGTGGTCGGCGAGGCGACGATATTGCTTTGAGGGGATTAGCTAATCGGCCCCCAAAAAAGTGTTATTACAGGTTGAAGGTCAAAGCCTCCACAGTACACTGACGTCAACAATCCGTGCTATTGTTGTATATGGGAACAGACAACCTCGGAGCATACACAATGCATCAACCTGTTATTACTTATCGGCATTTGCTGGGAATTTCAATAGTCCTGACCGGCAGATCTGGTGAATAACGGTTAACTACTTCCCTCTCTGGTCGATCTTCCGTGTACGAACCCAAAACACATCCACCAATCCCTCGCAATCTGTTCGTCAGGCGAGTGCTGCTCCATGCGGCGACAGCGCTCGGTCTGTTGCTGGCCTCACTCATGCTCGGTATAGCAGGCTACGCGTACTTCGAGCAACTCCCGTGGCGCGATGCATTCTTGAATACTGCAATGCTGTTGGGCGGAATGGGGCCTGTAGACCCGCCACTAACGGATGGAGGCAAGTTATTTGCTGGCCTGTTTGCACTCTACGCAGGCTTGGTATTCCTGATCGTAGTGGCCCTTGTCTTCGCGCCGGTAGTGCACCGTATCATGCACAAGTTCCACTGGGAAAAAGATATTTAGGTTCAGAATGTTGGCCAACCACACATCTAACCCCTCATGTCGAATGTTGAGGATTCGCTATGCACATCTTTGAGAAAGAATAAACGTGATGAGACACATTGAAATTCACAGAACGCACCGCATCGGCTGGCTCCGTGCGGCTGTTCTTGGCGCAAATGACGGTATCGTTTCCACTGCCAGCCTCGTCTTGGGCGTAGCAGCAGCAGGTGCGAGTTCAAAGAGTATTTTGATTGCGGGCGTCGCCGGTCTTGTGGCTGGTGCAATGTCGATGGCTGCCGGGGAGTATGTTTCGGTGAGTTCGCAATCCGATACCGAACGCGCCGATCTGGATCGAGAGCGCAAGGAGTTGGCTGCTGATCCCGCGCACGAGCACGCGGAGTTGGCGGCGATATACGTTGGGCGTGGACTTGATGCAGGACTAGCCTCCAATGTCGCTACCCAGTTGATGGCGCATGATGCACTCGGCGCACATGCGCGTGACGAGCTGGGAATATCCGATACATTGACTGCACGGCCGGTTCAAGCGGCCTTGGCATCAGCCGGCACGTTTTCAGTTGGTGCTGTCCTGCCTCTCTTGATTGTCCTTTTAGTGCCGGTATCTGCGCTCATGTGGGCTGTTTCGGGCAGTTCGCTCTTGTTTCTAGCGCTATTAGGCTCCTTGGCTGGGCGCGCCGGCGGCGCTTCTGTGGTTACTGCTGCCGTACGGGTGACATTTTGGGGCGCGTTGGCTATGGCCTTGACAGCTGGAGTTGGGGCATTGTTTGGCGTAGCAGCATAAGTTTCCCGTCACATTTGATCCAATGCTGCGATGCGGATGATAGGAAAAATACAAAATCTGGAACAAATTACTTGCTTTTTCATCCCCGCGGAGCCCCTTATTTCACCATAACTGGGGTCACCCGCCATACGATGTTGCCAACGTCATCGGCCACAAGCAGCGCGCCCACTCGATCGATCGCCACGCCAACTGGATGACCCGACGCATCGCCATCTGCATTGACAAAACCTGTAAGCACATCCTCGGGTTCTCCCACAGGGTGTCCGTCGACGAATGGCACAAAAATTACTTTGTAGCCGCTGCGCGGTTTGCGGTTCCAGGAGCCATGCTGGCCGACAAACGCCCCGCTCGTAAAGTGCTTCGGCAATAAATTACCCTCATAGAAAACAAGTCCAAGCGAGGCCGTATGCGCACCAAGCGCATAATCTGGCGGAAATCCGGGGTCAGGTCTAGCTATGTAGCATTTATCCCCTTCAGCATAACCCCCATCCGCTCCGCTCTGCAACGGTGCGCTGACGATGCACCCTCCCCAATAAGTTTTTGTCTGATTGATCGCTTCTCGTCATATTTCTGCCGGTCGAACAAGGTGTGGCCACGGTCGCCTTATGGCACGGAACTGTAGTTCACAAAATTTGCAGAAAACAGCCGGTGGAAAAAATTGAAGGGTCTGCGATTGGCTGCTTTGCGAAGCCTGCCGACACGGGCAGTCCCGTGCCAGAAGCCGTCATGCAGGAACGGCAGCTATAGGGCGAGCAATTTGATGATTTCACCTGTGCCAACTTGCCAAAGGCTGAACCTCAGGTGATTTTCAAAATTTCAGATACACTACCTAACATTTCCAGCACGCATAAAAGCGTGAGGTGCTGAGTATACGGGAAGGTTTGAGATATAAATTTCTCATGATAATTTTAAATTAGATGGTTGCGATATAAGATGGGCAGTACCCGCAAATCAGTAAATCATGGCGTAGCCACTGGCACAATCTCAACACCTTCTTTACGTATCCTGCGGACATACTCAAAGCGATCTATACCACCAATGCGATTGAATCATTAAACAGCGTAATTCGTCATGCCATCAAGAAACGCAAAGTATTTCAAGCGATGATTCAATCCAGAAAGTGATCTATTTGGTGATCCAGGTAGTCTCCAAAATATGGACAATGCCCATCCAGAATTGGCGTAATGCAATGAGTCGGTTTATTATTGAGTTTGAAGAACGACTTCAAGGGCATATTTGATTGGGGACAGTTACACAGAGTTTTTTACAGGCCAGCCGCTTGTATCTTATCTTCAACTCAGAAATGAGTTAAATTTGCTCTAGCGCGAAAGAGCAGGGAGAAGGAATGCCGGGCCAGCCCCTAGGTCTTTGAACCTG
>JAYVLG010000174.1:0-10373 GCA_043759595.1 Sulfurirhabdus sp.
CTTGAATCAAACTATACTCTTTTTCACCGGGACCTTCATCCTCTTTCGTTATCTTTTCTCTATTTGTAACAATTGGTTACGTTTCCGGATGAGAACTAACTAAGGTTTCTAGGTTAAATTATCACATCTCAAATAAGTTAATTCAAAACGCCTTAAATTATGTAATTATTAAACATAATCAAATTGATAAATTATAGTTGACTGGAGTGATCATGGCTGGAAAATGAGGAAAAACGCTGCTTAATTTTGGCAATATGATAAGATTTTCAGCTTTTGGTGTCGGAGAGCGTAATGAAAATCGGTACTCCTCTTAGCCCCTCTGCAACACGTGTCATGCTCCTGGGTAGTGGTGAACTGGGTAAGGAAGTCATCATTGCCCTGCAACGGTTGGGTGTGGAAGTCATTGCAGTTGACCGTTACGCCAACGCGCCCGGGCATCAGGTAGCGCATCGGTCGCACGTAATCAATATGGCGGATGGTAAAGCGCTTCGCACCCTGATAGAACAGGAAAAACCCCATCTGGTGGTGCCTGAAATTGAAGCCATTGCCACAGAAATGCTGGTGGAAATCGAGCGGGCTGGTTTGGCAGAGGTGATTCCCACAGCACGTGCGGCACAGTTAACCATGAACCGGGAAGGTATTCGTCGTCTCGCGGCTGAAACATTGCAGCTGCCGACATCACCCTATGCCTTTGCTGAAAGCCTTGAAGCGCTGCAATCGGCTATTGATAATGGTATTGGCTATCCCTGTGTGATCAAGCCTGTTATGTCATCTTCAGGAAAAGGCCAATCAAAAATAGACGGGCCAGATGATGTGAAAGCAGCCTGGGATTATGCAGCCAGCGGAGGCCGCGTAGAGCTAGGAAAAGTGATTGTAGAAGGATTTATCGATTTTGACTATGAAATCACTCAGCTCACAGTTCGCGCTATAGGTGAAAAAAATCTGGTTGAGACATATTTCTGCGAACCTATAGGTCACTTGCAAGTGAAAGGGGATTATGTGGAAAGCTGGCAACCGCAAGAAATGAGTGAAGCAGCATTGAAAAAATCCCGCGATATTGCCAAAGCAGTCACCGATAACCTGGGCGGTCGAGGAATTTTTGGCGTGGAATTATTTATTAAAGGTGATCAGGTGTGGTTCTCGGAAGTCAGTCCGCGCCCTCACGATACAGGGATGGTGACCATGGCAAGCCAGATTCAAAGTGAATTTGATTTACATGCCCGGGCAATTCTAGGGCTACCGGTGGATGTTTCCATGCGTGCGCCAGGTGCCAGCGCAGTCATTTATGGTGGCATGGAGGCAGAAGGTATTGCTTTTGAAGGTGTGGATAAGGCATTACGTGTCCCACAAAGCGACATTAGATTATTTGGCAAGCCCGTTGCATTTGAACGTCGCCGAATGGGGGTCGCACTGGCAAATGGAAAAGATACAGAAGAAGCACGTGGCCGTGCCAAGTTGGCTGCAAGCTTGGTAAAGCCAATCAAGTAGTCAATTATTTAATTTAATTCAGCAATTCAGAAAGTGTAAAGGCAAGATGGAAACGCATTACAGTCGGTTGGGTGGGGAAAATGTGGTTCGCCGAGTAGTGAACCGGTTTTATGATTTGATGGATGAAGATCCTGACTATTATGGAATACGTAAGTTGCATCAAAAAGACCTGGCAGAAGCACGCGAAAAGCTGTTTATGTTTTTATCTGGCTGGATGGGTGGCCCGCAGCTATTTGTCGAAAAATTTGGGCATCCCATGTT
Source organism: Sulfurirhabdus sp. (assembly GCA_043759595.1). Lineage (GTDB taxonomy): Bacteria > Pseudomonadota > Gammaproteobacteria > Burkholderiales > SMCO01 > Sulfurirhabdus. Next base: position 1,750 of record JAYVLG010000174.1, read on the forward strand.
AAGGCGCAGACATATGCCCTTTGAAATAGGGGAGTCTGAACGCGATCAATGGATGGCGTGCATGGCCCAGGCAATGAAAGATGAAGGCGTGGATGAGCAAATGCAGAAAGAGTTGATTCAGGCATTTTGGAAAACTGCGGATTTTATGCGGAATAAAGCAGGCTGATTGTCTTGGAAAATGACAAAATATTCATTAAATTGAATGGCTATTTAAGCTATATTGCACAAATATAAATTCGCGCTTTATTTTGGGGAACTTTCATGAATAAATTAGGACTGGTTGGTTTGTTACTGGCTTCAACGCTTTCAGTTCCTGCCATTGCTGGCGGAATCAATGGGGATGCAGTCATAGGTGGCGCACTCGGAGGTGCGGCAGGAGCAGCAATAGGCTCGGCAGTTGGTGGCCGTAACGGTGCAATTATCGGTGGCGGCCTTGGTGGCGCTACGGGTGCTGCCGTGGCAACTTCTGGCCAGAGAAATGAAAGAACAAGAAGAGATGTCGTTTATGTCAATGATGACGACTATGATCGTCATGATAATGGCCGCCATAGAGGACATTACAAACATCGTCACGGCCATGGTCATGACCATGATGATTGATATAGGCTGAAAACCTTAACAAAACGGTGCTTTTTGTAAAGTTGCGGTTAAAACCTTAAAACCTGAAAACCCCATCGCGAAATCGATGGGGTTTTGTTTTTTAGACAATCTGGCAGATACAAACAGACAGGGTAGACAATTCAGGGTTTTAGTATTAATGGGTAAAGTTCGAATTGTTCGTTAGTAGATGTAATGATAAAAGCCGTTTATATTCAGTTGGTTGAGTTTTGTTTGAATTTCAACATATAATATTGGATTGGCCTGTGAAAAAATAAATAATAATATCAATAGGTTGTTTTTAATCGCTGTCTCCAAAAGATATTTTAAATGATAAAAAAGAAAAACTGGCTATCTAAAAAGCCGAGTCTGCTTTTGATGTGCATGGGGTTAAATCACGCTACAGCAACGCTGGCTGCTTCAGCGGTTTTGCCATCAGAAGACATGTATTTATCTGATGTGCCGATAGTCTTGACGGCATCGCGGCTATCTCAGCCGATTACTGAAGCGCCTGCAGCAATGACCATTATTGACAGGGAAATGATAAAACAATCGGGCGCGTGGGATTTGTCAGAGCTTTTTCGTCTCGTGCCGGGCATGTTTGTTAGTTATCATTCGACCCGTGGTTATGCAACAGACAGCACGGTGAGCTACCACGGTCTGATGGTGGAAACCATGTCCAGTCGCATGCAGGTACTGATAGATGGTCGCACGGTTTACTCACCTCAGTTTGGTGGCGTGATCTGGAGTGATCTGGCCGTTACCCTTGATGATATTGACCGAATTGAAGTAACGCGTGGACCGAATGCTGTCACATATGGGGCAAATTCATTCCTTGGCGTAATTAACATCATCACACGACATTCTTCTGAGACCCAGGGAACACTACTTTCTACGACATCAGGAAGAAGCAGGGATGAAGTCGTGGCCCGCTATGGTGGGCAGAACAATGACCTTACTTACCGACTTACCGCAAGTCTTCGCAACGATAAGGGAGAAGATGAAAATTTGGTGAGACCACCTTCATCCGAATATATTTGGACTAAGAATAAATACGATGACAAGAAAATTCAGATATTGAATTTCAGAGGGGATTATCGCGCCAGCCCTGTGGATGAAGTGGAATTTCAGTTAGGTTTTAACGGGGGCTATCGCCAGGAGGGTGAGGCAAATGATGTGATTGCCCTGAATAAACGTGCAGACAACTATTTTGGGTTGATGCGGTGGCGCAAGGCATTGAATGATGGTGGCGAGTTTTCCTTGCAGATGTACCATGCAATTGAAAGTACTTATGCAACTATGTTAGATACGGATAAAAACAGACAACCTGCTTATCCTGAAAAAGGCGATGTAATTACAAGACGCGATGATCTGGAAATACAGCATACCCTGATACCCAGTAATACAACACGGCTGGTATGGGGAGGGAGTATAAGAAGGGATACGGTATATGCCCCATACGCATTGCAAACTGAAGAAACAAGGTTGTTTCGGCTTGCACGGCTTTTTGGTAATGTGGAATGGCGTGCAAAACCCGATTTGATATTCAATCTGGGTGCCATGATTGAAAAAAATAACTATACAAATACGGATATTTCCCCTCGGGCTGCAGTGAACTGGCACTTTTTTCCAAACCATACACTTCGACTTAGCAATTCACGAGCTACACGTACTCCCTCCATTTACGATAATCGTTATCAGCAATATACGCAAATGTACGTTAATCCAAATCTGGTTGAATCCAAGGTTGAACGTGTGAATTCAACAGAAGTGGGGTACCTGGGGAAATTTAGGTCGCTGAATATCGATTTCAGAGTATTTCGCGAAAAGTATTCAGATTTGATCGCGGATGAAATGCAGGCGGTGGCAAACGGAAGTTTAAATTCCGGCAGGGCTATTGTAAAAGGGTTTGAAACGCAGTTGACATGGGATGTGACTGCTCAGACGCGCCTGATTTATGGGTGGTCTCATGCTTTGGTTGAAAGCGATAACGCTGATAAAGTACCTTATACCAATTCTGTGCCAACCAACAACCAGAACATGATGCTTACCCATCACTTTGATTCCCACTGGAGTACTAGTCTAATGGGTTACCAGGTAGGGGAAGTGCATTTCCGCGAAACTGGTGGTGGACCACAAGGCAGCAATCTGTATTTTATTCCTACCCATCGCCGCTGGGATGGACGTGTGGCTTATCAATTTAAGACTGGTCAGGTAAAAGGTGAGTTGGCTTTGGTAGTTCAAAACCTGTCTGATGCAAACTATTTTGAATTTCGTTTTGATAATGAACCACCGGGCCGGAGTGCCTGGTTGAACCTCAAGCTGGAAATGTAACTGGATAACTGCTGCACTTACTTTTAATTGGAGTAGACAATGAATCAAATAAAAAAAGAATGTCTTGTTATTAATGCTTCAGGTGAAGATCGCGTTGGATTGGTTGAAAAACTGACTCAACAGGTGACCGCTGCCGGATGCAATATTGAACAAAGCCGTATGAGTGTGCTGGGTGGGCAGTTTGCTCTGATCATGCTGATAACAGGTGGGCAGGAAGCATTGTCAGCGTTGGAACAGCAGTTACCCTCTGTTGGAGAGTCCCTTGGGCTTTCCCTGATTCATAAATGGACTCACAAGAGAGAAAGCCGGGAATCCTTTATTCCTTACGACGTGGAAGTGGTTGCATTGGATAATCCAGGCATCGTGCATAAACTGGCCCAGTTTTTCGCCAGCAATGGTATCAATATTGAAGAACTTGAAACAGAAACTTATCCGGCCCCCCATACTGGTAGCCCCATGTTTGCAGTCCATATCACTGTTGGCGTACCTGCGGGTGATTCCATTGCACGGCTAAGAGAGGGTTTTATGGCTTATTGCGACGACCTGAATCTGGATGCAAGTATAGAACCTGCAAGAAGTTGAGTATTCGTCTGTGTAATGCTGAATTTTAATCGCAACTATCTGTATTTGTTTGTTTATCATGCTTTTTAATCTTTTCTAGATTCCTCTAAAAATCTTATTGCGAATAATGGTTTTCTTTTGGCCAGATTGCTCTAGACTTAGATCAGTTAATAAAATCAGGAGGCGATGTCAATTAAATGGATATCAACGATTTTTCTGATTCACAAGTCGTACTCTGCGATGATGATATTACCAATGTGATGATTCTGACAAAGCTGGCCGAAGTTGAAGGAGTCAAGCATATTCAAGGATTTTCAGACCCACGCAAGGTGCTTCCATTCATACAGGAGCGAGGTGGGGACATTGATTTGTTGATATTGGACCTGGAAATGCCCTATATGAGTGGATTTGACGTTCTAAAGTCAATCGGTCAGGAAGTCCCGGACCATACTTTTCCAATTCTCATTATTACAGGTCATCAGGAAAAGGAAATGCGCCACCGCGCCTTGCAGGAAGGCGCTAACGATTTTTTGGTCAAACCATTTGATCCGGTTGAAGTGACCCTGAGAATACGTAACCTGCTAAATGTGAATAATGCACTGAAAATTCAGACTCGTTATGCTAAGGAATTGGAGCTGCAGGTGCAACATCGTACCGAAGAACTAAGCAAAGCAAACGACATGCTGGTCCATATTCTGGCATTGGCCGGAGAAATGCGTGATGGTGAAACAGGCAAGCATGTTGCACGGGTAGGACGGTACAGTCGTATTCTGGCTGAAGGAGCTGGCCTTCCCCCTGACCTCTGTTACATGATTGAAAGAGCCGCACCCCTACATGATGTGGGGAAAATTGGCATTCCTGATGGTATCTTGCTCAAACAAGGGCGATTAATAGAATCTGAACGGAAGATTATGGATTCTCATACTACCAAAGGTCTTGAATTGCTTGGGGAATATGCATCAGATTCTTTGTTGCTACAGATGGCTGCCAGCATTGCGCTGCATCATCATGAAAAATGGAATGGCACAGGTTACCCGCGACAGATAAAAGGCGAGTCCATTCCCATAGAAGGTCGTATCGCTTCCATAAGTGATGTATTTGATGCCCTTACCACACTCCGTCCTTACAAAGAGCCGTGGTCTGTAGAGCGAGCCGTGGAGTACCTTCAGGAGGAGGCGGGAAAAAGCTTTGACCCGAACCTGGTGCACATTTTTATAGATAAAATGGACCAGGTAAAAGCAATCAGGAAAGAGTTAATGGATGATGTGTCTGTATTGCATCATTAGCAATTAATATTGGACCAATTTATCGCACTACAATTTCCCTATGGGTTATGAAGCATCATTATATTTTTGTTCGAGTGCTGAATTTGGCAATTCATTATGCCTGTAGATATTGCGCGTGCAATCCGTTGTCTAATTACAATTTGAGTGAGGCGATCTGCCTCATCAGGGTTGGCAATGACTCCGATTTCAATTAAAACTGCTGGGACTGTTGCCGTTTTCAGAACAACGAGATCATCATATCGGTGAATGCCAAAATGCCTGTCAATCAGCGGCCGGTTCTCACCTGTTACTGGCGCGGCATGATAAAGCGAAGGTTTTTCACCAATGGCAAGCATTTGCTCACCGATTTTTTTGGCACAGATTAAGCTTTGCTCATAATGCGGATTTTTTTCTGAAACGAATAGAGAAAACCCGGAAAATTCCCTCCGACGACCGGCATCAATCCATTCTTGCAACAGGGAGTCATGATGAATTGAAACAAATAAATCAGCATCGGGTGCCTGGGTAACACGCTCTGTTAGCTGGATATCTTTGCCATCTACAGAAACCCGTAACACGTGATTGCCACCTGCGGCCAAGTCGTCGGCAACAGCATTGCTCATATCCAAATTATATAAATACTCAACACGACCATTAGCTGCTGTCGCTCCTGGACGTTGCGGTGTATGCCCCGTATCTACGACGATGTAAGCTGCACTGGCGTGTTGAATGCTCAATAATATAAGTAAATATAGATTTGCTTTTAAGAGTGTAAGCATTTTGTATTTTTAATTTGACTTGTAAAACTTTACTCAAGGTTTTGGTGTAGATACTGTATTGGAAGCTTGCTCTCTTCATTTGAATGCGGCCTTTTTTTGAGGCAGTTACACAGAATTCTTTACAGGCCAGCGAAAACTGCCGCGCTGGGCAGAGGCGGGGGATTGCGCGACCAGATAGTCCAGATTCAACTGCGAAGCCGCCGTACTGGTCGCCAGGCGCATGCGCAGCTGGCTGCTGGAATCATCCACTGCCCACTGATTGAAACCCTCGCCCGCACCGTCCAGAATATGGCTATGCATAACGGACAGCATCCCCGCATGGTTCACCCCGGAATCAACCCCGGCCGCATAAGGCGGCAAATCTGCGCCGTTATACAACTGCGCCACCACCGGACTTCGTGATCATTGGTTCCCTCGCCAGGGAGACGGCCAAAGCAAGCCGATGGATTTAATACATGGAAACAATGACGGTCGTTAATCGAATTCGTATTTGCGAGAGCGGAAATCCGAGTCCGGGAATTGAGGTTGTTTCTTGGGGCGTTTTGGGACAGACCAGCCGTTCTTAGACGCCCAGGCTTTTATGTCCGGGATGATGCCAGGCTGCTCACCGTTGGGACAATCGAGCAGGCAGATCCAGGTGTTTGAATCCTTGCCGATGATGGGCTTCTTGTCACCGAAGCGCGCCCAGCCGATGAACTCACGAATGTAGGTGCCATGCGGATCTAACTTGGTTTTGCGCTCGTAGCTGGTCACGTCAATATAGGGGCGTTCATCGTCGTAGAGCTGGTACGCCCATTCGCGGCAGCCAAATCCGCCATCAATCGCATTGGGCTTAAAGCCCTTGTCGTATCGGCCTCCGCCGAATGGGTTTGGGTACTCGTGCTCGGCGCACAGACCCGGTGCAAACAGTTCGCTGCCTATCTCCCAGCCCCATGAACCAGTGGGCGAGGTCATATCGCTTGTCACTCAAGCCATCGCCTGCGCTCAGCGTGATGTTAGAAAGTTGATTTAACCTGCCGCGCAGCGAGCCCGGGTGGGTATTGGGCGTAGTGACAAAGCCATCTTTGTCGAACTCTATGAGGATAGTGGCCAGCTTATTACTGGAAAAAGATGAATCGGTCAAGGTAATGATTTCTTTGGGAGAAAAAAATTCATAAAACCAGAAATAAGTTGCTTTGGGGGCGGCATTCGATTTTGCAGCTCGCTTCATTGCTCCTTGCCACGATTCGGCATCTTCCACTTTCAGGAAATATCGCATTTGCCACGGGCGTTCAATCCAGGTGAGAGAGCCTTTTCTTTCCTGCTCGGCGGCGCCTGAACAGATGCTGAGCGTAGTTAACAGAAGCGCGAGCGTTAAGCTGACGATTGATTTCATAGGATTTTGGGCTCGCTTACCTTGATATGCAGGTGGTGGGCATGTAATGCTTCGTTCTTTGTTTTTTGCATGTTTGCTTCGGCAGCTTGTTTGTCATGGGTGTTGCCATCCATATACCACGGGTCGAAGAGCTGGCTGACGCAGGGGCATTTCATCAGGGTGCCGCGGAATTGCTTGACGCTGGCAGGCTCGTTTTTATTGCGTTCGTCGTCCCATGCGTTTCTAGATTCGATTCGCTTTTCTGTAGCAACCTTGAGTGCTTCTTTAGCATCCTGTTCAGCCTTCGCGACCTCCGGACCTTTTACCGGGTCATTCTTTGCTAAAACAGCATTCTTTTGCGCGGCTACAAGTGCATGCTTGGCTTTAGCTTCCTCAGCCATTGCCGCCTCAAATTCCTTGAAAAGCCTTTTTTCTTCTTTGCTCACATTATCCGTATCTACAGCGCTTTTCTTTCGCAATTCTTCCCGATTGAGACGCATGCTCCCCAGGTAATTGACATCAAGACCCAGTCCCGCCCGGTGCGCGATCGAGCCCAGCATGGGTCGCCACGCGGAGCTCATGGTGAGTTTGGTGATGTCTGCCTCGACGGCTGCATTGAAAAGCGATGCATAGCCTGCTGGATGCACCCGTGTCAGTCCATCGGCCAGCAAGCTGTATTTGACAATGTTTTCTCTGGGGTTCTCCGAGTCGTCAAAGGTCACTGTGATGCTCATTGTGCCTTTATTTTTGCTGGCGGGCAGATCCAGCGTCAATGTATGGGACTTCAGGCCGGTGTAAATATTTTTTACAGCGGCGATGATTTCCGCTGCGGTTCCAGTCGGCATCAGCGCATCGACTTCGCCGGAGGTGTATTTGTGCGAGACTTTCATCCAGATATCCCCCGTCAGCGGGGCGGAGTAGGTATCTGCTTTCTTGGCGGCTTCGGCGGCGGCATCCTTATCCAACACACGTGTGGGTGTGTCGCTATCGGCGTGTTTGCCTTTTTTCTCGGTGACCGTCACCTCTATGTCTCGTTCAAGCGGGCAGACTTCATAAACAGCTTCTTTGCGGTAAGAAGGATGCGCGTCGCTATTTAAAAATAACGAGACCTTGTCGCCCGGTTTGACCATCACGCTGATGACGCCTTTTGCGCCACTGACACGCCTGGGTTTTGTTGCGTAATCAGCCAGAGGCTTGCCATTGACAGCTACGACATAGGGGATGCTCAGATTTTTCGCGCTGGTCGCGTTGAAGATGTAACTAACCTTGCGCAGGGTCGGTACTTTTGAATCGGTCACATGGTGGTTGTTCAGCTTCGTCTTGGTGGTTAAAGAAGGTTTCTTCTGTGCCATGATTAGCAGCTCCCCATGATATTCGCGTCTGGTATTTCTGTATCCGGCACGGAGGCATTCCAATAGACTTTGACCGTTTCTGGTTCGGCCGTTAAGACTTGCATCGTTTTACCCAACTCATCTGTGTGCCCTGTCAATACGGTTCCGTCCTGCAACACCAGATAGTAAGGCAGACCTTCAATGGGTTTGTTGGTTGTTTCATCCAGCGCCCTGAATTGCTCTTGATACAATTTCGCCCTTGAATCCGGCAACCCCTCCAAACTCGCCGCCTTCTCGCTTCCCTCCCCAAACGGATGATTCGCCCCCTTAACCGAGAACGTCCCCGGACAAGCAAAGGTAATATTTCCTCCATCCAGCGTAATAGACGACTGCCCAGCCTGCA
>JAYVLG010000175.1:0-33106 GCA_043759595.1 Sulfurirhabdus sp.
TTGAATCAAACTATACTCTTTTTCACCGGGACCTTCATCCTCTTTCGTTATCTTTTCTCTATTTGTAACAATTGGTTACGTTTCCGGATGAGAACTAAATAGCAAACCTGCAAATGCGCAATCTTGAGGAAAGTTCAACGCACACCACTCTTTGAGCAATAGACTATATCTTTGAAATGTAAAGGTGAAACTGAAAATTTCAGTTCTGCTCAGGCAATTTTAGATGCAGTTTTATTTATAAAAATCCGGCACAATATTTATGAAGAAAAAATGCGAAGCGGCTTGAAATAAAAATACTCTTTAGAATAAACACTCTGAAGCGCTAAGTCTCAGAGATATAGCAAGTGACAAGAACAATACCTAGCCATTTTCAGGTTATTGAGTGTTGTCCTTATTTTGAGCAGGGTTTTCCTCGATCAATATTGTCATGGTCTGGTCACCGAGTGAAAAGGCTTCTTTCACAGTACCTGTAACCCGTAACTTCTGGCCTTTATTAGGCAAAGCCTGCTCGCTCACCACCCCGATCTCACCTGTTCCATCATTCACCAGAAAATACTTCACAATAAACAAGGAAAAGGCACCGGTTACTTCGCCTTCAATTGCCACTTTTTTATCAGCAAATTCTCGAGGATTATCAATAATTGATTTAATCTGAACCGTGCGAGTACACGCGATTAACAATAACATTGAGATGATAGCAACAGACCAGAATTTGAAACGACGCGCCACTTTACAATCCTTTAAAAAATTTCCCTGCATGGCCCAGATTGATACTGTAGCTCTGCAAAAAATACAGATACTGCTTTTATTCTGGTTCAGGCCAATGTTTTATATAACGTTTAAGCAACTGGTTTTCAAAATTAGCGTCGGTCAGGCAGGCTTTGGCTACATCATGAAAAGTAATGACCCCCATCAAATTTTCACCATCAACCACCGGTAAATGCCGAATATGATTTTCAGTCATGATTCCGCGCACGTAATCAACCGTATCTTCCGGACCGGCAACTATTAGTTCTTTGGTCATCAAATCCTGAACTTTAAACTTGCCAAGGTCACAGGCATATTTATAAGATGCGCGTAATATATCGCGTTCGGTTACTATGCCAATCATTTTGCCTTTGCTGTCCAACACAACCAGAGAACCGATGTTCCGATCTACCATTTGGTGTATTGCTTCCGTCACAGGGATTTCCGGACTGATACTAAATGTCTCGCCCCCCTTAATTGCCAGAATATCGCGGATTATCATAGTCACCTCCTTAAGCTTCGAAGCCCGGATTCAGAAAAAATCAATCCAGGTAAAACCACCTAAAAGTAATTAACATACCCATCTCAGCACATCATATAACTTGTTCTTTTACCAATCATACTATCGTATGTTGCCCTTGCTTGTCGATACAACATACTAATGCATTAAAAGATGTCGCATAACTTAAAAATTGTGCTGAATAAAACGACTGTTAATCAGGTAAAATAGCCCTTTAATCGCTCAACAAACTATGCCTTCTCCTTTATCATCCGCACAGCAAATACTCCACGCTACATTTGGGTACGCAACCTTTCGCGGAGAACAGCAGACGATTGTAGAGCATGTTGTATCCGGTGGCGACGCGTTGGTACTGATGCCGACTGGCGGAGGAAAATCACTATGCTACCAAATCCCTTCACTCTTGCGTACAGGCGTTGGCATTGTCGTATCGCCACTGATAGCGCTCATGCAAGATCAGGTAGACGCCCTGAGACAGCTTGGCGTTAAGGCTGCCTTTCTTAACTCCAGTCTGAATTTCGATGCTGCTCGCGAAGTTTTTACCCAACTAGTGCGCGGTGAACTGAATATCCTATATGTCGCACCTGAGCGACTCATGATGCCCAACTTTCTGGACACACTCGAACAGATAGAATCTGGCCATGGCCTGGCACTATTTGCCATTGATGAAGCCCATTGCGTATCCGAGTGGGGCCACGATTTTCGTCGTGAATATCGCGCTTTGACCATTTTGCATGAACGGTTTCCCTCTGTTCCTCGCATCGCATTAACTGCAACTGCCGATGCCCCTACCCGGCGAGATATTGTTGAGCGACTGGCGCTGGAGCAAGCCCGTCAGTTCGTATCCAGCTTTGACCGGCCAAACATCCGCTATCGCGTTACGCAAAAAGATAATGCCCGCAAACAGTTGCAGGCGTTTCTGGAAACTGAACACGCGAATGACGCAGGTATCATTTATTGCCTCTCACGAAAAAAAGTAGAAGAAACTGCCGCGTGGCTAAAGGACCAAGGGTGGGATGCCCTACCCTACCATGCCGGCCTTGACCCAGCCACACGAAACACCAATCAGCGCAGATTTCTGCGGGAAGAAGGCGTCATCATGGTGGCCACTGTCGCATTCGGCATGGGCATAGACAAACCCAATGTGCGTTTTGTGGCCCATCTCGACTTGCCAAAAAGCATGGAAGGGTACTATCAGGAAACCGGTCGTGCAGGCCGTGACGGGCTGCCGGCAGATGCGTGGATGACTTTCGGGCTGGGTGACGTGGTTTCCATGCGCCGTCTGCTGGACTCTGGCGATGCACCGGAAGAACGGAAACGACTGGAACGCCAGAAACTGGATGCCCTGCTAGGATACTGTGAAGCCACTGCTTGTCGTCACCAGACCATCTTGCGTTATTTTGGAGAACACCACCCAGGCAACTGCGACCAGTGTGATAATTGCCTGGAACCCGTCGACACATGGGATGCCACACAGGCAGCACAAATGGCCCTGTCCTGCGTATACCGGACAGGTCAGCGTTTTGGTGTCGGATACTTGATTGATGTACTTTTGGGAAAAACCACGCAACAGGTAGAGCGATTTCAGCATCAGCAACTGAGCACTTTCGGCATTGGGCAATCTCTTAACCAGTCACAATGGAGCAGCGTTTACCGCCAGCTTGTTGCCGGTGGTTTGCTGGAAGTGGATATGGAAGCGTTTGGCGGGCTGCGCCTGACTGAATCTGCGCGCCCTGTTCTAAAAGGGGAGCAGGAAATATGGCTACGGCGTGATCCGGAGCCTGCCAAGCGCAAATCCAGCAAAGCTGAACGGGGATCTCAAGCCCGTGAAGCGTTAGCCAACGCCAACGAAAACCCCTTATGGCTGGCGCTCAAAGAACGACGCCTCGAACTGGCCCGTGAACAGGGCGTGCCGCCTTACGTGATTTTTCACGATAGCACCCTTTTGGAAATCTTGAACAGACGCCCTGACAATCTCACTGAACTGGGAAAAATCAGCGGTATCGGTCAAGCCAAACTCACACGCTATGGTGATGCATTTTTAAAAGTGATCGAAGATGCAACAAATGGCGCCATTTAGTCCACAAAGCAATTCATGTTCAGGACAATCCTGTCCAGCGCAATTCAACCCTTGTAATTTGATTCTCTTACGATCTTCCACTGAGCATCAATCCGCTGGAACTCAAGATGTTTGCGCAAACCACTTTCTACAAATGCATCATTCTTAAAATACTGCACCAATTCTACAATGGCAGCATCTCCCTTTGTAACAGCAGTCACATCAGAAAGTTTTATTTCAACCTTACCGTACTTAGCAATTCGAGTACGGCGCTGCTTAACCCACTCGGTATGTGAAACATTTTGAGAAGGTTGAAAATTCGGGGCATAAGCGGATATATATTCTTCCACATTTTTGCCTGACCATGCCCTGACCCACCCATCCACAGCAGCCAGCACTTCTTTCCGGTCACTTTCTTCTTTTTCTGAATTAACCGCAACAGCCTGAGATGGTGTTGTCGTTACAGGCATAACAACGCTGACAGGCGCAGCAACCTTCTTCGCTTGCTGACCATGTTCAGGTAAAGCTTTGGCAGGCTCAAGCACAACTTTCATTGTGGCCGCACCCAAAACAAACCCTACCACTCCCGCCACTACCAATTTATACCAAGCTGCCTTCCCAATCTTCCCATTCATTACCGGCTCAGCTTCGAACCACCGGGTTTTGCTATGTTGAGCGACTTGCGATTGGCGCATAGCACCTTCAATTATGCTCATTACGTTTACCCGACCAAGTTTACTGACAATTCCAGATTAAAAATAACTGCCATCTTAGATTAGCGAACCTTCAATGACATCTCTGAATCCATTTGTTTCGAAGTGCCATTTTACACAAAATGTGACCGCAACAATTCATCAATAAATATCTAAGCGGGCCAGTCAAGCTTACCGCAAAGATCAATGTGCGTCAGATACAAGCGCAAATCCAATTCATACTGATGATATTCCGGTTCCATATGGGTACATAGCTGATAAAAGGCTTTGTCATGCTCTTTTTCCTTCAAATGCGCGAGTTCATGCACAGTGATCATTCTGAGGAACTCGAGTGGTACTTCCTTGAATAAAGAAGCAATGCGTATTTCCCGATTGGTTTTGAGTTTATTGCCTTGCACGCGTGAAATAGTGGTGTGCAGACCGAGCGCGTGTTTGATAACCTGAATCCGGTTATCAAAAGCCACTTTATTAATAGGTGCACCATTACGCATAAATTGGTTTTTCAACTCAAGCACATAATCGTACAGCGCTTTATCGATGCGAACATCGTGCATTGCGGGATATTTTTTCAGCAGAATATCCCGCAGTCGATCCTGCTGGATGAGCTGTCGCACTTGAGCTTTGACATCTTCGGAGTAGCCGGTGAGATATTTTAGAGAAGACAATGTTTTATATTCAGTGCTGGACGTCAAAAATCAGTTCTCTTCAATTACATCGTTGTGCCTGAAGCGATGTGGAGCATATTACTCCACATCAATAAAAAACCAGAAGAAATACCTATATAAAAATCAGCCAAACGTAAAACAGGCACCCAAAGGTGCCTGTTTCGTTATCACCCTCTGTAACTTAAAACTTACAACAGCGGCACCATCAACAACGCCACAATATTGATAATTTTAATTAACGGGTTAATGGCCGGACCCGCTGTATCCTTGTAAGGATCACCCACGGTATCACCAGTCACTGCTGCTTTGTGGGCTTCACTTCCCTTGCCGCCAAAATGATTATCTTCAATATATTTCTTGGCATTATCCCACGCACCACCACCGGTGGTCATTGAAATTGCCACAAAAATACCGGTAATAATGGCACCCATCAACACGCCACCCAATGCCTGAGGCCCAAGGATAAGCCCTACCAGCAGCGGCACCAGAATCGGCAATAGCGATGGGATCATCATTTCCTTGATCGCGGCTTTGGTCAGCATGTCTACTGCCTTGGAATAATCCGGCTTGGCTGTACCTTCCATGATGCCAGGGATTTCCTTGAACTGGCGACGCACTTCCACCACCACAGACCCGGCTGCACGGCCCACTGCTTCCATCCCCATGGCACCAAACAAATACGGTACCAGGCCACCGATAAAGAGGCCGATAATCACCATATGGTTGGAAAGATCAAACAGGGTCGCGACATGTTTATGCGCTTCCAGCGTGTGTGTAAAGTCAGCGAACAATACCAGCGCAGCAAGACCGGCAGAACCGATGGCATAACCTTTTGTTACGGCCTTGGTGGTGTTGCCTACGGCATCCAGCGGATCAGTCACATTGCGTACAGACTCCGGCAAATCAGCCATTTCAGCAATTCCACCCGCATTATCTGTTACTGGGCCGTAGGCATCCAGGGCGACGATGATACCAGTCATGGAAAGCATGGCAGTGGCGGCAATGGCAATACCATACAAACCAGCCAAGGCGTGGGCAGCCAGAATACTTAAGCAGACTGCCGCAACAGGCGCCGCTGTAGAACGCATGGAGACACCCAAACCTGCAATCACGTTGGTGCCATGACCGGTAGTTGACGCCTGCGCAATATGCTTCACAGGTGCGTATTCAGTGGCTGTGTAATACTCGGTAATAACCACCATTGCTGCAGTCAGTGCGAGACCAATCAGCGAAGCATAAAACAGATTAATCGTCGGTAGCGCATGTCCCTCCAGCATTATGCTGTCGCCCATCACCCAGTTGGTAACAAAGTAGAAAGAAACTGCTGCCAGCGCGGCGGATACCATCAAGCCACGATATAACGCATTCATGATTTTGCCGCCTTCACGAGCTTTAACGAAGTAAGTGCCGATAATGGAAGCAATAATGGACACTCCCCCCAATACCAATGGGTAGATCATGGCCTTATCACCCATACCCTTCAGCATTAACCCACCGAGAAGCATGGTGGCGATAATGGTCACCGCATAGGTTTCAAATAAATCGGCTGCCATACCTGCACAGTCACCCACGTTGTCACCCACGTTATCTGCGATAACGGCTGGATTGCGTGGATCATCTTCAGGAATACCGGCTTCTACTTTGCCTACCAGGTCAGCGCCTACGTCCGCACCTTTAGTGAAGATACCGCCACCCAGCCGCGCAAAGATGGATATCAGCGAACCGCCAAAACCCAGACCGATCAAAGGGGTAAGATTTACTTCCTGACCTGCTGGTGTGATCGAAACAAGCAAAGCATAGTATCCGGCCACACCCAGCAACCCTAGCCCCACTACCAGCATGCCGGTAATAGCCCCACTTCGGAATGCCACTTGAAGCGCGGCATTCAAACCACTACGCGCTGCCTCTGTGGTACGCACATTGGCGCGTACAGAAATATTCATGCCGATAAAACCGGCCGCGCCTGACAAAATAGCACCAAGTGCAAAGCCATTTGCTGTAAGGGCCGCGCCGGAAAAATGGTCCAATTGCCACCAAATCAGCATATACAGCACCGATCCCACATAACTGATGGTGGTGTACTGTCGTTTAAGATAAGCAGAAGCGCCTTCCTGAATCGCAGTGGCAATTTCTCGCATGCGATCATTGCCTGTGGGTTTGGAAAGCACCCAGCTAATTGAGATCACCCCGTAAACAATCGCTAGTGATGCACAGGCTAGCGCCAAGATCAGACCTTGAGACATGAATATCCTCCTTTGTTAGATATTTGATTTGTCAGGCCGATTGATAACGGCCTATGCAGCAGCTTCTTTGGTG
This sequence comes from Sulfurirhabdus sp., assembly GCA_043759595.1. Classification (GTDB taxonomy): domain Bacteria; phylum Pseudomonadota; class Gammaproteobacteria; order Burkholderiales; family SMCO01; genus Sulfurirhabdus. Next base: position 7,021 of record JAYVLG010000175.1, read on the forward strand.
TTTAATTATTTTTATGATGTAAAGCGTGATGATTAAAACGGATCAATAGTCTTTTGTTTTTATGGCCAGTCCTCCTTCAAAGCGCGTTCCCGTTTCAAAACCGAAAATATCGCCTAAATTGAGTTCACGAATCATTTGATCTACTGCTGCCTGACCATGCTCTTTCTGCACTTCAGACAGGATTAACTTGGCAGAATTGCCATTGTAAAAGCCTCCGAAATCAGCTTGTACTTTCAGTAACTGGCGCGCCCTGTCTAATGTCATGTTTTTTTACCTTGCTCCTGAAAAGCGCCTCCAGGTGAATCGGTTAAAACGCAAAAGGTGCAGAGAAACAGCTTGCTTTGACAATTCAAAATGCTGAATCCCTGCACCTTGCACGCTTCCCCTTTAAATTTTGAATTCGCCTTTCAGTTTCTTAGGTACTGCGACGTTTTTCAACGTAACGTACTTAGGTAATCCATTTTCATACGGAGGATAATCTTCGCCCTGAATCAGCGGCAACAGGTATCGCTTGCACTTGGCTGTAATACCAAACCCGTCTTTACTGATGAAATCCTTGGGCATGAATTTTTCCACATTGGCCACATCTTTCAGATCAGCCACACCAATCTTGTACTTGTAAGGCTCATCAGAAACGCGATCAATGGTTGGCATAACCGAGTTGTAGCCTTTTACAGCCAATTCAACCGCCGCTTTACCCAACTGGTAAGCTTGCTTAACGTCAGTCTTGGAAGCAACATGGCGTGCTGCACGTTGCAGATAATCTGCCACCGCCCAGTGAAACTTATAACCCAGTGCTTCTTTAACCATGTTAGCCACTACTGGAGCAGCACCGCCCAATTGCGCATGTCCGAATGCATCACGGGTACCTTGTTCAGCCAGAAATTTACCGTCTGGATAATGACATCCTTCAGAAACAACCACCGTACAGTAGCCAAATTTCTTGACGTTCTCATCCACTTTTGCCAGGAATTTTTTCTGATCAAATTCTACTTCCGGGAACAAAATGACGACAGGGATCCCCTGGTCCACCAATAAACCACCCGCTGCTGCAATCCAGCCTGCATGACGCCCCATCACTTCAATTACAAAAAGCTTGGTTGACGTTTTAGACATGGACTTCACGTCAAAAGAAGCTTCCAGTGTTGAAACGGCGATATACTTGGCAACAGAGCCAAAACCGGGACAGCAGTCTGTGATAGGCAAATCATTGTCAACTGTCTTAGGCACGTGAATCGCCTGTATCGGGTAACCTAACGTCTCGGACAACTGGGAAATTTTGAAACAGGTATCGGCGGAATCGCCACCACCGTTGTAGAAAAAGTAGCCAATGTTATGCGCCTTGAACACTTCAATCAATCGCGCATATTCACGTTTGTTGGCTTCCAGGCTTTTAAGCTTGTAACGACAGGAACCAAAAGCGCCGGAAGGGGTATGGCGCAATGCTGCAATCGCCTCATCAGATTCCTTGCTGGTATCGATCAAATCTTCTGTCAGTGCACCGATGATACCGTTGCGACCGGCATAAACCTTTCCAATTACATCCTTGTACTTATTGGCAGTTTCAATCACGCCGCAGGCAGAAGCATTGATCACTGCGGTTACGCCGCCCGACTGAGCGTAAAAGGCATTCTTTTTGGCCATGTTAACTCTCTTCTCCATTATCGTTGGTGCAAATCCTAATCGCTTAGGCACCGACATGGCGCCAACTGCGACATCGTGAATTTGTTATTATTTTTATTGTTATAAAAACTTGAATCGATTATTTCTTGCTGCTTGATGCGCCTGCTCGTTGCAAAGCATGATCAGCCTGTACGCGAAGCACCGTGGTGACACATTCCAGCAGATCACTGAACTCATCATGCCCCGTGCCAAATTGTTCAAGCACAGAATAATAGAACTGCGTGCGAAAACTGTTATCGCCAACCTTGCTCAACACAAAGGCTACATCTTCCCCTGTCCAGAACAAAGCCGGGCATGTGGTCATTTCCCTGTCATCCGGTAGCAGGCGTAGCTCAACGTCAGCCAGTTGCACCTCTACCGGTTTTCCATACCGCTCTTTCAATGCGCTTTCTACTACCCATTTTTCTGCATCGGTAAAATCAGGCACATTACTCATATACAAAAACCCTGGCTTAGCCTAACGAAGCAAAAATATTGTCACGGATTTGTTCTACTGAGCCTACACCGGCTATCTTGACGTATTTAGGCGCATTTTTTACACCTGAATCAGCCCATTTAGAGTAGTAAGCAACCAGAGGCTCGGTCTGTGCATGATAAATTTCCAGACGCTTTTTAACGGTATCTTCATGGTCGTCATCGCGTTGGATCAGGTCTTCACCCGTTGCATCATCCTTGCCGGCAACTTTGGGTGGATTAAACACTACGTGGTATGTACGGCCAGAAGCCACATGTACACGCCGACCGCTCATGCGTTTGATAATCTCATTATCATCCACATCAATTTCTACAACATAATCGATTTCCACACCGGCATCCTTCATTGCATCTGCCTGCGGAATCGTGCGCGGAAAGCCATCAAACAAAAAACCCTTTGCGCAATCAGCTTCCTTGATGCGATCTTTCACCAAACCAATAATGATTTCGTCAGAAACCAGACCACCCGCATCCATGATTTTTTTGGCTTCAATACCCAAAGGCGTCCCTGCTTTTACTGCAGCACGTAGCATATCGCCTGTGGAAATTTGAGGAATACCATATTTTTCTTTGATGTAATTAGCTTGGGTTCCCTTACCTGCACCCGGTCCACCCAACAGGATTAAACGCATGTGAAAATTCCTCCATTTGAATTATTAGAATAAAGACGAGCATGTCTGAATTCCGTAAGAATATTTTAAATACCCCTTTGTGGACATTTAATTTTTTTTATCCAACCATAAATAGTTATTTTGGACACGACAATTCAACCAGATATAACAACTAAATGAATGAGAGGTTTAACGAATTGAAGCAACTCCTTGGTTAAACTAGAGTGCTTTTATTAGACTTTGATCAACCCTTGGCTGAATAGAAAAAGATCAGCCAAGATACGTTCCAACCGATTTAAGCAATCTCAGATAGAATGCGATTCAAATATTTGACGGACACGCTTCAAATCTTCTTGCGTATCCACCCCTGCGCCTGGCGTATATTCAGTTGAAGCAACACTAATTTTATAGCCATGCCATAATGCACGAAGCTGTTCCAGCGCCTCAAATTCTTCAATACCTGCAGGTTGCAACTGATTGTAAACTTTCAGAAAAGAAGCGCGATATGCGTAAATGCCAATATGACGGAAAGCAGGGAGATCTTCAGGAAAGGGGCCTCCGCCAAAGGAATCCCGTGCAAAAGGTATTGGCGCTCGGCTAAAATACAATGCATATCCCATGCGATCTGTGACCACTTTCACTACATTTGGGTTAAACAAGGTTGGCCAATCATGTACCGCATGACTGGCAGTGGAAATTGAAGCCTGAGAATGATCATGAAGATGCTGCGCTACTTCCTGAATCAAGTCAGGCGGAATAAGCGGCTCATCACCCTGAACGTTAACAACAATTTCATCATCCTGCCAATTCAGGTGCTGCGCAACTTCAGCCAAACGGTCTGTTCCTGATGCATGTTCACTGGAAGTCATCATCACATTAAACCCATAGGCCTTAACGGCATCTGCGACACCCTGATGGTCTGTTGCCACCCAGATTTCACTTGCACCGGATTTTGCCGCTTGTTCAGCCACGCGAACCACCATGGGCTTACCTGCGATATCCAGCAATGGCTTACCCGGCAAGCGCGTAGATGCAAATCGGGCGGGGATGACAATTTTGAATTTAACCATGAATGCAGACACAGAAATGTAAAATTAATAACAGTGCTTATTTACAAGCACATGGAAGCTCGTGGGAAAAAGGTTTAAATCTCTTCTTCCGGAGGAATTTTACGCGCTTCTTCTGCCAGCATGACCGGAATATCGTCCTTGACTTGATATGCGAGGCGATCAGCTTTGCAGATAAGTTCCTGCTCAGATTTTTTAAAGACAAGGGGGCCTTTGCAAAGCGGGCAAACCAGAATTTCAAGTAACTTTGGATCCATTTATTTTCCTTAACTTCTCGATTATTTTAACACCCAAGGCGTGATCTATAACGGCATCCACCACCAGAACCCATGCGTTTTCCAACCCCAGCCCGGCACATTTTACCGCATCTTTTTCAGTCATCAGAATTGCATCACTATTCTGAAAACACAAATCATCCTTTTGATACACATAATGATCCGGGAAAGAGTGTGCTTCAAAAACCAGTCCCAATTGCCTTAAATGGGTAAAAAACCGCTCAGGGTAGCCTATCCCCGCAACGGCGTGCAACTGTTTTCCCTGTAAGGATTTCACGTCTATTTGTTCGCCAGGATGAGATAAATTATAAAGCACCTGACCCCGGAGTTGCATACTGAACTCCTGTCCGAATTTGCCAACTGCTTCTGTGGCAGTTCCGCTTTGATTCACTACCACCGCATCGACTGTATCCAAGCGACTGATACTTTCACGTAAAGGGCCGGCTGGAAGTAACATTCTATTACCAAATAAGCGAGCGCCATCTACAATAGCCAGTTCAACATCTCGCGCAAGCCGATAGTGTTGCAACCCGTCATCACTCACCAACACATTACAGTCAGGATGGGATTCGAGCAAAGCCTGCGCTGCCGCCACACGATCTCTGCCCACCCATACCGGGCAGCCACTGCGTCTGGCCAACAAAACCGGCTCATCCCCCAGTTCAACAGGGTTCCCTTGAGGCATCACCTTCAGGGGCCGGGTTACCTGCCCACCGTAACCTCGGCTAACAATGCCAGGCCGCCACCCCTGCTGCTGCAAATACTTTACCAACCACAACACGCAAGGCGTTTTACCTGTTCCACCAACGCTGATATTACCTACTACAATCACAGGAACAGACACCCGAAAGCTGCGTAATAATTTTAGCCTATACATTACCCGCCGAAGTGTCGACAACAGCCAGAAAATCAGGCTGAACGGTATTAGCAGAAGTTGCCAAACGGACCATTTGTACCACTGATTTTGTATCCAGTTTTCCACAATCACCATTCAAAAATGCGCTGTAATAACGCCTCATTGACTTCTGCAGCGAGCCGTCGCTCCTGCCAAAACCATTTCCGGGCAAGATCGCTCTGCCCCCGCGCCAGAATCGGGTTATCACTATACTCCTGCCAGCGATGCAAGACTGCTTCAGTGCCAGCAATAATCGAAACAGATTTCGCCATGTCCGACTTGGGAAGAAAAGCAATATTCTCGCTACTTACAGCACATCCCCCTGCCAATGCCTGCCACAATACGGACAGAGCCACCCCCTGCAAATGCACAGCGCTTACAGCCGCCGCAATGGCTGGCAACCATTTCCGTTCGTCAACCAGTACCATTGTACCGCTGTCAATTTTAGTACGCTGCCAATTGCTGATTATCAAACTTTGTGACAATTCAGCATGTTGCTCTGATTGTGCAACCATACCGCTCACAAACAATATGGCATCGGGAAATTGCTCACGAAACCGGTCAAAGAATGCTGAAACGAATTCAATATCATCACTATGCAGCCACCACAGGTGACGATCTTCGCCATCATTGACCAGTGATACGAAATTAGGATCAACCTGTGCCTCAGCTATCAAGGCTTGAAAATCAACAATAGGTGCTTGCGGCAGTGTTTTCCAGGAGCTGGACTGATATTCGCTTGCCGGATATACCTGCTCAAATAAAACTGGCTCTTCAGGTGCTTCAGCAGCCACCACCAGTTTGTGTGGGCATGATTCCAAAGCCTGCATCAGATTTTTTCTGGGTGTGATGCCGGCAAAAATCACACCAAAGGGAGCAAACCGCTTTAAAATGCGTTTAACCGCATAAGGATGATCACAAGGTCCATATCCATGGCCTGTTTTTTTCAGGTCTTCAAGTTTCGTGAGTAATTCCGGAAATTCTGCTTCAAAAGTTAAAATCAACCGGACATCCAGTCGCTTTTCCCTGATAGCACCCAGCAATTCAACGCCCAGCCTGACACTTTCCCTGCTTTTCCCGGTCAACACCCAGATTACTTTACCTGTGGTTGGGGGTGGACGCACCCCACCCCAACGTGCATTTGCGCTGGAAGGATTACCGTGCAAACGTTCGCGCAATCCGTGATACCAAAGCGATGGAAGAAATGAACCGTAGGGATCAAAAATAGAGTAGGCCATTCATTACCAGAATTTGAAATGAGCAGATTGCTTTCACGCAAAACTGCTCACGCATTAGAAGACCTTACTTCGCAGGGCCTGCCTGTGTGGCGAAAGTAACACGACTAAACCCCGCAAGCCGCGAAGCTTCCATGATATTAATGACGGACTGGTGCGGCGTGTTGGCATCTGCGTTAATCACCACTGTAGGCTCGACTTTATCGCCCGCAGCCCGGCGAAGCTCAACGCTGAATGCCTCAACACCACTAAATACAACAGGTGTACTATTCACCACAAAATGACTGGAAGCATCAACAGACACGTTAATCACAGACGGTTTTTCCACTGATTTATCTGCCTGCGCCTGCGGCAAATTAATCTGCAACTCTGACATTTTGGTATAACTGGTAGTTATCATCAAAAAAATCAGAATTACCAATAACACGTCAATCAGGGCAATCAGATTAATCTCTGGCTCTTCTCTTTGCTTCCCACGCTGAAAATTCATCGCCTGACCCTATTTACGCTCGCCATGAATAATTTCCACCAGCTTGATCGCTTGCTGCTCCATATCCACAATAACGCTTTCAATTTGTGAGCGGAAATAACGATAGAAAATCATACTCGGGATAGCGACCATCAGACCGAAAGCGGTATTGTAAAGTGCGACCGAAATACCATGGGCTAAAATGGCTGGAGAACTGCCTGTTGGTGTTTGCGAGCCAAAAATCTCGATCATCCCTACAACCGTACCAAACAAACCCAGTAACGGACTGATTGAGGCAATTGTCCCCAGTGTGGTTAAAAACCGCTCTAATTCATGGGCAGCAGCGCGGCCAGATTCCTCAATGGATTCTTTCATAACTTCACGTGAACTTTTCACGTTTTTAAGACCGGCCGCAAAAATACGTCCCAGCAACGGACCTTTTGCCAACTGGTTCAACATTTCTACCGACACATTTTTTTGCTTGTATTCTTGTATCACAGCACTGAGCAAAGTAGCCGGGGCAACTTGACTTGGACGCATCCACAAAAAACGAAAAACAATAATCGTTAACGAGATCAACGATGCAAAAATAATTGGCCAGATTGGCCAACCAGCAGCTTGAATAATTTCCTTCACGCACATCCTCCTGAAGACGCAGCCACGCTTGATAAAATTTCCTAACTTTAGCTTGATGCGCTAATTTCAGCAAGTCCGGATAACAACTCTCGCAATATTACTGCAAAGTGCATGAATACTACAGTTCAAAATTCCCGCTTCTGCCTTCAAGACGAAAAAAAGCCCCAGGAGGATGAACACCTGGGGCAAAGCGGAACTTAACCGAACTTACTCAACACAGAAACAACACAGGGAAATGAATAATGATTTACACTAAACAAAACACCTGACACTACAAAAAAATCGTTACTTAAACTTTCCAGCCAATTCAATACGCCGTATCTAGTAAGTTTCTTGACCAGAACATTCTGAAGAGATAAAGACATCATCATATGTTAAGATTCCTCATTATGTCAATAAAATATATCAACAGCATAAATTTAGACCCGCTACCGGGTCAATTTTGTCGCATTAGTACAAAACTACCTTTTGTCTGTAAACATGAAAAAGTACTTTCGGCACAGCGTGTTCAATAGCTTCTCCACACAATCTGTGGATAACTCTGTGAATAAATCATCCTTTCAGATGCTAAGTAAATGTCAGAATGGACATTTTTATACTTTGTTCATATCTTAATCACATATTTATCCATTAAATAACAATCAGTTATATTTCATTACAAATATTTCACCAAAAAATTACCAATTTTTCCAATATTTATTTCTTTATTGAGATTAATGATAGAATTTCGCAATGCATTCAACCCCTGACTTTACTCTTGATAATGAAGTGATTACGGTAAGCGAGCTTAACCGTACCGCCAGACAGGCTTTAGAAAGAGCCATTCCCCTTATCTGGGTTGCAGGAGAAATTTCAAATTTGACCCGCGCCGCTTCTGGCCACTGGTATTTCTCCCTGAAAGATGACAAAGCGCAAGCAAGGTGCGTCATGTTCCGACACAAGAATCAGTATATGGACTGGGCGCCTGAAAATGGAATGCAGGTTGAAGTTCGTTCACTGGTCACGTTATATGAGCCACGCGGCGATTTTCAGCTGAATGTGGAAGCGATGCGCAGATCCGGGCTTGGTGCCCTGTTCGAAGCATTTGAAAAACTCAAGGCGCGCTTGGCACAAGAAGGATTGTTTGATGCGGAACACAAAAAACTGTTACCCGCCATCCCCAAACAGATTGGTGTAATCACATCCAAAGATGCAGCAGCGCTCCGGGATGTGCTCACTACCCTTCAAAGACGAATGCCGGGCATCCCCGTTGTTATCTACCACACACCTGTACAGGGGGAAGGCGCTGCACAACGCATTGCAGATGTTATTCGCATCGCGGCGCAACGCAGCGAATGTGACGTGCTTATTCTGTGCCGAGGAGGCGGAAGCATTGAGGATTTATGGCAATTTAATCAGGAAGTTGTAGCAAGAGCAATCTTTGAGTCGACCATCCCCATTGTTTGTGGGGTGGGACATGAAACCGATTTTACAATCGCTGATTTTGTTGCAGATGAGCGTGCACCCACCCCAACCGCTGCCGCTGAATTAGTTGCCCCGAATCGGCTGGAACTGCTTCAAAAACTGGAAACAACCAACATGCGGCTTTATCGCATGATGGGTCGAGTGCTGGAAGTACGTATGCAGCATCTTGATCACATTTCACGTCGGCTTGTTGCCCCTAGCGAACGGCTGAAAAATCGTCAGACGCAATTACAGCATTTGCAACAATATTTGCAAAATGCGCTTAACCGCTATCTAAATAACTCATCTTGGGAATTAAAACAGTTTGAACAACGTTTGCTGACGAAACGACCTGATATTGAGGGCAAATTGTCGTTTCAGAAAAATCTTTCCCATCGCTTGCAGCAATCCATGTCGCAACAACTGGAAAGCGCAAACCACACCTTGCAACGACTAAAGGCCAATTTGCTGCACCTTAATCCGCAATCCGTACTGGACAGGGGTTACAGCATCACCCAAACAGCATCAGGAAGTATCGTAAGAAACAGTGCGGAAGTAAGGTTAGGCGAGAAATTAAACATCACGTTCGCAAAAGGCACAGTGGTTACTGAAGTAACCGAAAAAAACTAAAACAAACTTACCGTGCCCTTACCTGAGTTCATCTAACGTTATTCAGGAATAAGATTTGCAACGCCACTTTATCTCGCCTGATAAAAACTTACTTTATACCGTGCTTTTTTACATTGGGTAAACCAGTGTAAATCGCTTTCAGTTGCACCAGCATTGCCAGCAGCAGGAGACCGCTTGTAAAGCTCACATAAACATTCATGATCGGTTACTCTTTTAAAGTTGGTTGCGTCCTTGACCAGGCCTGGGAGTCGGCAAGACATTTGTGCTTCTGAGCTGATTATAAAGGATTTATCTCGTGGAGATTCCATGCTCTGCGCTTTCGTTGCTACCGCTTCATCATTTAGGGATGCTTGTACGATTTTTTCTGTGGTTACTTTATATTCAGTATCAAAAGCATCGATCTTCTGAACCAGGTTACCAATTACTTCAATACTTGAACCGGAAACTTCCTGTGAAACAATCATGTCAGAAATGATATGCTCGCTGGCTTGGAAAAATGCACTGCCATCGGTTGTTTCAGAATGTGCCTGCGGCATGCTCGTGAAAGCAATAGCGATGATTACAGCAAAATACTTTGAATAGTTATGTAGTGAGACCATGGGTTAGCTTCCCCTTCAATATTGCGAGTTGCTGCCTGCAACTCTATCTTCCTTTTGTAAGTAATTAATTGCTGCAGTAAGTCAGTGCTGATTTCTTACCACTCCATACATGAATTAAAAGCAATCTTCGTACCAGAATTAGAATAAAACTCTTAACATATTAATTTTAAAATGATTAATATTTTTTTAAACAAAATTAACCATTATTAAATTGACAATTATCGTCACATTATGTCAGCCAATTGAGCCAGAGCACGATTGAGCAGTGACGGAGCCCATTCAAGCCATATCCATCGATTAAAAAGGGATTAACTGTGTTTGCAAAATCACGCCAGGGTAAAAATAAAAAAACAATATAAAACCAAATAAAACAATTAGTTAATTATTTTCAAAAGTACAAGGCATTTTGCAAAGACTCGCCAAGCAACAAAGCCAAAGCAAGCTTAGAAAGTGATGAAAATCACACAATTTAGACTTAAATCTGACACAATTCGCAGCGCATAACTAAAAATTCCACTGTTACTCTAATCCGCAGTACATGCCTGAGGTCACGGTGGTATGTAATCCATACTTCATGGGTTGGTAATGGAACGTCCTCCAAAATCCGGATGAGACTTGTGTTTGCGACAGCAATCATACAAGGCTGAATGGAAATACCCAAACCGCATGCAGTGGCCTTCAAACGGCTGACTGTACTGTCACTTTGTAAAATGTTATTTCCTGGTGAAACATGACCAACCAACCATTTATTTTCAGGCAATCCAGCCAGTTCATCGCCATAGCTAATAACTCGGTGTTGCAATAAATCAGTCACACTTTCAGGATGGCCATGTATTTGCAAATACTCATGGCTGGCATAGAGGCCCATTTCCATATGAGTCAACTGGCGCGTAACCAAGTCTGCCTCTTTGGGGCGAAACAAACGGATGGCTATATCTGCCTCACCACGCGTAAGATTAGCGGTTCGTGAAGAGACATTCAGTATCAGCCGGAGATTCGGATACTGTTGATAAAATGATTCTAACCGGGGAATAATTATCTCGTTACACAAACCTTCAGGTAATGCTAATCGGACACTACCCTGCAATTGCTGATAATCGCCCTCGATCTTCCTTTGGATATTTTGCACACCACTGTGCATAAGTTGAGACTGCTCTAGCACCCATACTCCCTCGTTCGTCAGTGTAAGCCCCCGTTTGTGCCGCTGAAACAGCTTCAACCCAAGAGCGGCCTCCAAGGTATCGATATGTCTACCAACCGTGGGTTGATTGGAATTGAGATATTTTGCCGCTGCGCACAAACTACCCGATTCAGCTGCAGCCAGAAAATAACGAAAATCATCCCAACTCAGGTCATTCATTTTTGAATTACATATATTCATATATCTCTATAGTTGATTGTTATATGAATAATATACCATGAAGCCATACCATCCATCACCAAACAGGAGAACGTTATGCCCATGCAGGTAGATCACGCAGAAATAAAACTTGGTCAGATTTTAACTATGCTTATGTCCGTCGCTGCCTTTGTTTTCAAAGAGCCTGAGTACCTCATCGTGCTGGGTGGGATTTTTCTGGTTACAGCAATGTACCGGTCACTCAGCCCGTTCGTTATTGTCTATCGCTATGTTGCCAAACCATTGGGACTGATGCGATCCGACTATCGGCTGGATAATCTACAACCCCATGCTTTTGGCCAATTAATTGGCGCTATAACGGTGGGACTTGCCGTTACACTCCTTCATATGGGCTACGACACAGCCGGTTGGAGTCTCGTCTGGATTTTATTTGGACTGACGCTGATATCTTATCTAGGCTGGTGCATCGGTTGCTATTTGTACTATCAGCTTTATCGACTTGGGCTTCAGGGATTTTTTAGGCACGGGCCTACAGATAGCTCCGCAAAATCAGGAAGAAAACCTGAAAAATAACTAACAATCCAGATGAGCACGCCAAAGAAGGCTAAAAGAAAGGATTTAGGTAAGACAATACGTTGCTTGCCAACTTGTCATCCATACATTCAAAAGACTGCAAGTCAGGGGTGGAACGTAACCAGGTCAGCTGGCGTTTGGCCAGCTGTCGTGTGGCGATAATGCCCTTTTCGCGCATGGTGTCATAATCAAACTCCCCGTCCTGATACTGCCAGATCTGGCGGTAACCGACGCAACGCATAGCAGGAATAGCGAGAGACAAGTTGTAATTTTCTCTTAACCATCGCACTTCATCAATGACACCTTGTGAAAGCATCAAATCAAAACGCTGTTCGATCCTTTGATGTAGCTGAGTGCGGTCATTTGGCAACAGTGCAATATTAAAAACCCGATACGGAAAAGATGATGTATTTTGCCGCCCAAACAAAACCGACATGGGTTCTCCGGCCAGATAACAAACTTCCAGGGCACGCTGGACACGCTGACTATCCATCGGATTTAGGCGTTGCGCTGTTTCCGGATCAAGACGAGCAAGTTCCGCATGCAAAGCAGGCCAACCGTTCTGCCTGGCCCGTTCATCAATCTCGTTACGCAGTTGCAGATCCGCCTCGGGCAAATCGCTTAAACCATGCTGTAGCGTCTTGAAATAAAGCATGGTTCCACCAACCAGCAAAGGAATTTTACCGCGTGAGGTAATATCCGCCATCAAACCAAGCGCATCGGTTCTAAACTGTGCAGCAGAATAACTTTGAGTCGGTTCGATAATATCAATGAGGTGATGGGGTGCTATCTTCAAAATTTCCGCTTCTGGCTTGGCTGTACCAATATCCATATGACGGTATACGAGCGCCGAATCCACACTGATAATTTCTACAGGCAGATGCTGCATCAGCTCAACTGCAACACCGGTTTTACCGCTGGCTGTCGGGCCCATCAAAAATATAGCCGGGGGCTGGCTAATACTCATTGTCCACGCATGAACATTTTATCCAGTTCAGATACCGTCAATTGAAACCAGGTAGGACGACCGTGATTACATTGACCAGAACGTTCGGTAACTTCCATTTCTCTTAAAAGGGCATTCATTTCCGGAATGGTCAATGCGCGATTAGCCCGCACCGACCCATGGCACGCCATGGTAGAGAGCAACTCATTTCGTCTCTCGGTGAGTACACGGCTCGCTCCGAAATCGCGAATATCCTTTAGCACATCACGGGCGAGCTGCGCTGCATCTGCATCTTTCAACATCGCCGGTACCGCACGTACAGCAAGAGCAACGGGAGATAGTGCCGCCATGTCAAAACCTAATTCTGCCAGCGTATCCGCATTTTCTTCTACGGTTGCCACATCCAGCTTATCGGCATTGAATGTTACTGGAATCAGCAGTGGCTGAGCGGCAATAGCATGCGCATCCAAAGCCGATTTGAGCTGTTCATACACGACCCGTTCATGAGCAGCGTGCATATCCACTACAATCAGCCCTTTAATGTTTTGTGCCAGAATATAGATACCATGTAATTGCCCTAACGCGAATCCGAGCGGGGGTATTTCCGGTTCATGCCGAATCGACTCGCCATCCATCGCAACAGATGGTGCTGGTCTACTATCGCCAAACAGCGTCTGGTAAAAGCCTTGCGGTTGAGCAACCCCCAACCCCATTTGCGTCTGACGCGAGAAGACTGGCGGTGGCGGGGCATAGGGCCGCGACATGGCTGTTTCCTGATTTCCGGCCATCACTACCTCACCGGCTTTTGACCCTGCCAGCGCCTTGTTCAACGCATGATACAGAAATTGGTGAATCGCTCTTCCATCGCGGAAACGCACTTCGATTTTAGTCGGATGCACGTTCACATCCACCCCCTGCGGGTCCAATTCAAGAAACAACACAAAAGCGGGATGCCGCCCGTGATGAAGCACATCTTGGTAGGATTCGCGCAATGCATGGGAAATCAGTTTATCCCGTACAAATCGACCATTTACAAAGACATACTGCGCGTCGCGTGTGCCTTTGGAATAAGTGGGGAGGCCAGCAAGCCCCCATAATCTCAAACCGCTGGATTGCTCATCCACCATAACAGAAGCCTGTGCGAATTCATCCCCCAGGATGGCTGCAATTCGCTGCCGCGGATTCCCTTGCGCGCTGCGTAAGTTTCGCTGAGCCCTGCCATTGTGCAGCAAGGTAAACGCTGTTTCAGGACGGGACAGCGCAATGCGTTTGAACATTTCATCGCAGTGGGCAAACTCGGTTGCTTCAGTTTTGAGAAATTTGCGTCGGGCGGGGGTATTAAAATACAGATCATTCACTTCGATTGTGGTACCTGCTGCAAGAGCAGCGGGCTGAGGCTCTGACATCGCGCCACTTTCCAGAAATATTTGCCAGGCATGTTTTTCACTGGCCTGGCGGCTGGTCAATGTCAAACGTGATACAGCAGCAATACTGGCTAATGCCTCACCCCGAAAACCAAGGCTACCAACCTGTTCAAGATCTTCCAGCGAATTAATTTTACTGGTGGCATGCCGGGCAACAGCCAATGGGAGCTCATCACGGGCAATGCCCCCTCCATTGTCTGCTACTTGCAGGAGCTTGATACCGCCCTGCAACAATCGCACCTCTATCTCCGTTGCACCAGAGTCAAGGCTATTTTCCAGCAATTCCTTAAGGGCCGAAGCGGGACGTTCCACTACCTCGCCAGCGGCGATCTGATTGATCAGAAGGTCGGATAAAACATGAATGGATGACATAAACAGGCGATGGGCCAAAGTAGTAATTTTTTAAAATTATACCCGTTTCAGACGGGGATTTCCCCTTCGGCCATTCTCACCCACTTTGCCACCCGTACCAAAGGGTGACAAAGTAAACCGGGAAACGCTTGAAAATTAGCGCTTTGGTCCCCTAAAATCATGGTGGCAAGATTTGCAACTCTCTTCGACAGCATCATAAGACTTGCGAATAGCTTCTAGATTATCGCCTTTTGCAGACTGTGTGAGTTGCTCGCTGGCTTTGATAAATTTCTGCTGCGCCTGCTTGAACTCTTCAGGCTTTTGCCAGATATCCGGCTTTGCTCTGGTTGGAGAATAATTACTGTCAAGCGTAAAAAACTGCCATGGTTTATTGGTTAGTGCTTCCAATGCCACAGCCTGTTCCAGAAACTGTTGTTTATCGTAAGCCGCCCTGCCTCGCACTGTTAATCCCATCGGTTCAAACGTTCGAAGGATTTCTTTGAACGCTTGTTTTCTTTTTGTTACTGGCTGGCCAGCATGAGTGTCCGGCTCTTCACCGCTACATGCAGTTAATGCAAGACATACAAAACTTAAAACCAAAAACCGTAAGGACATCATCGGGAAAATACTTTTTTTACGCGCTTGCGCGTTAACATAACTGGGCATCTCAAATTCCATTAAAAACAGTCAAACAAACCTACAGGGGGGTGATATTAGTTATATTTCAGAAAACATGCAAAATTATTACGTCATTTCAATGCCATAAAGCAATTTTAGAGACATTCAACTCCCTCTGCATCCGGCATCTGGTCTAAACATCTACAAATACAATTCAACACACCGAACAATTTTTACGCTTGTTGGAAACATAGAATCCGGTTTAGTTCAAAACAGGCAACAATTATATTGGTCCGGTCGTTCAGACACCCATGTACAGAGCGATTCATCCCTGTGAGACCTGAAATTTTTCGTCGACAAAACTTGACTCAGGAGCACAGTTATTGTTTAATATCCGAGTAATTCACTCGGATATAGTGAAGCGTAAACGTTTTATACAACAATTTAGGAAGGTTTGATTATGGAACTACCAGATCGCGACGGTGATGGTTACCTCAAAGATATGAACGATTGGACACCGGAAATTGGCCGCGCAATGGCCGAAGCAGATGGCTATGAGCTTGATGATGTCAAATGGAGCCACATTCTGAAAGCACGTGAGTTTTACGAAGAAGAAAGCGTTGTTCCTCCAATTCGTAAATTTGCAAAATATTTAGGCGAAGATCAGAAAGTTATCTTCAACGTCTGGATGACTGGCCCAATGAAGCCAATCACCAAATACGGCGGCCTGCCAAAACCAACCGGTTGCGTATAATTCGCCACTGGTCTGCTTTACTGGTCAATGCTCACACAGGGTAAATCTGTCATCCTGGTGGGCATTGATTCATTCTGCAGATATGTAATACGCCATGCCAGAAATAAATCCGCAAGTCATCTTATTTTTACAACAACTTTCTGAGCAAAAATCAGATTACATTTGCACTTCAGCGCTTCCAGATACGCAAGTAGGCCTCCGCTTCTCCAGCAATTTTCAGAAACGCCCGGTTATCTGGGATGCCAATATCACTACACTTCAACGCTACTATCAAAACAGTGATCGGGATACCGGCCCGCAATTCATGGAAATTCAAGAATCGGCTGACAGTATCTACAGGTTGACCGTCGGGCTTAACCTCCCGATTATAGATACGCCAGCGATCAGAAAGACTATCATCATGATCCGTAATTACAAGCTTCTCAAAATTGGGCGTCATGAATGGGGAATTCAGTCCCAATGACTCATTCTGAAGAAACCCATTTAAATACTAATAGTTAATCTTAAAATAACAAAAAATCACAAGCCACTTTTCATTTTGCGCAACGGTGTGCGTAACGAAATACAAGGCCGTTACCCTCCCTTCGCTCATGCAAGCTCAAATGTCCACCCAAACGAACCGCCGCTTCACGAGCTATCGCAAGCCCCAGCCCATTACCTTCCCCTGATGTACCAGAGATTCGGTAAAAGGAATCAAATACGCGTTCGCGCTCTGATACTGGAATTCCAAGGCCATTGTCTACAACTTCTATCACGGGACAACCATTGTCATCAAATAACCTGAGTGTCACCTCTCCGCCCTCATGCGTATACTTAAGCGCATTTTCCAGAGCATTCTTCAGCATCAATCGGAGCGCGTCCGGCGCACCGGTTACTGACGAAGGCACTCGTTCTTCCAGCCCGAGGTCGATATGCTTTGCCTCAGCAAATGGCAAATATTCTGCAATCAGTTCACGGGCAATTTCCGACACATTAATCTTGCTCTCCTCAGCAATACCAGCCTGAGTTCTGGCCAGGTTCAGCAGTTGCTCGGTCAGTTGTTGCGCGCGCTCAATCCCTTTCTGAAGCGGCGCCACACGCTCATGCATTTCATTCAACGATCCAGTTTTTATCAAATTCTGCGCCTGAATTGATAATGCAGTGAGCGGACTGCGCAGCTCATGAGCCGCATCCGCAATAAAACGCCGCTGATTTCCCATCATGTTATTTACTCTGTCCAGCAATCGATTGATGGCATGTACGAAAGGGGTGATCTCACTCGGCAGACTATTACCCTCTATCGGCTGAGGCCGATCTGCCGATTGCTCATCCAGGCTCCCGGAAAGCCGGGTTATAGGCGCAAGTTCAGTTCGCACAATCCACACTACAAGCCACACAAGTAGCGGAAGCAGTAACAGCAAAGGAATCAACGTGCGCAAAGCACTGTCAATCGCGATCTCATCTCGCGCATCGGTAGGTTGTGCAACAACGGTACGTTTCCCAGTGGATGAGTCACGAACATACACACGAAGCTGTTCCGAAGTGGTGCTCAGGGTATGAAATCCCGATGACAGGTTAGCAGCAAGCCAATCGGGACGACGATCTCCAGGAATATGGATAACCACAACGCGAGACTCTGGATCACTCAGTATAGTTTCACTAGCAATTTTCTGCTGATTCTGCAACCGCGTATCGGCGGTAATACTCTGATTTAGCATTGCTATCTGCCTGAGCATATCATCCTGAAATTCCTTTGCCTCAGAGTAGGCAAGAAAAAAAGAAGCAGTCGCTGCAATCAAACCAGTCAGCAGGATTGCACTACCTAACATAAGCGACAAATGTCTCTGCAAAGACCTTTTCATAAGGCTTTTTTTACCATCCAACCAGCACCGCGCACATTTTTGATAACATCCGCCCCAAGTTTCTTGCGCACGCCATGAATTAAAAAATCTACAGCATTACTTTCTACTTCTTCATTCCAGCCGTATATCCGTTCCTCTAGCTCAGCTCTTGCAAAAATTGACCCTGGACGCAACAACAAGGCATGCAGAAGCGAATACTCCCGCGCACTTAACACCTCCACCACTTCACCACAACGTGCTTCGTGTGTTGCGGGGTCAAGTTCTACGACTCCATTGCTTAACACTGGCGCAGACTGTCCGCCCTGACGGCGAGTTATCGCCCTTAATCTTGCGAGCAGTTCATTAATATCAAAAGGTTTAACCAGATAGTCATCTGCGCCAAAATCCAATCCTTTAATGCGGTCTTCAACCCCGTCACGTGCCGTGATCACTATCACCGGAACCGCATTACCCGCTAGGCGCAGGTGACGCAACACTTCCAATCCATCCCGTTTAGGCAACCCCAAATCAAGCAGCACGGCCTGATGCTCCCCTGTACGAAGGACGCTTTCAGCTGATTCGCCATCTCTTACCCAGTCCACCGCATAAGCGGCATCTTTAAGAGCAACGGATACGGCTTCACCAATCATTTGATCATCTTCAACAAGCAGGATACGCATCTGGCTCTCTCAACTAACTGTGCACTTCATTGTCTCACCCAGCCCCTTCGGATAAAACCGGAAAATAAAATCCGGTATAGCGGCAATATCAAACTCATTAAAGGTGGAATCAATCGATTCTCGTTACCCTTGACTATCCAGGCACTCCCCCATGCTACCAACACAGCGCCCAGAATATCCAGCGGGAAATGCACCCCCAGATAAATGCGCGCCCAGGCCACGGGCACACCCAGTAAAAACAATAGCCAACCTGTTCGCCGGAATTGCTTATTCAGCAACAGACTAATAGCAACCGCCCAAATCAGTGTCAAATGATCACTGGGAAACGAACTATCCATGACATGCGGAATAAGTGTAAGACCAATCCCAGCCTCAAAAGGTCTGGGGTGATACCAGTATAAACCGATCACCTGATTGACCAACAGTGCGAACAAGCCTGCCACCGTTGCAGCTACCAGTGTATGTCGCGCCAGATTTGCGCTTCGCAACCACCCTATTATCAACCCGGCAGGAACAATCCAAATCAGACTTTCTGCAATAAAAACAGCTAAATTAACCATAAACCCTGACGCACCAGGGGCGGCGTTGATCAGCAAAAAAAGGGATTGGTTCACGTGTTCCATTTCAGGCTCCCGATTAGCTTCATCATCTATTCGCCTTTTTCACACCTTACCTGCAGCCTTCTTACTGAAGCTTAAATAAGTCACCATTACCAGGATAGCGGCAAGGAATAAAATGCTGGTAGCAATTGTTCCCAATCCAATACCACCATTTGCTGCAGGTTGCGACAAGTAATCAGCAAATGATGCACCGAGTGGGCGTGTCAGGATATAAGCAATCCAGAATGCCAAAACAGCATTTGCCTTGAATGCGTAATAAAAGAGTGTCACGAAAGCAATCATTGCGCCAAACATGAAAGTTGAGTTGGCATAACCCAGCTTCAGTCCTTCTGCAGCAAGATCTCCTGCAGCAGTACCCAGAGCAAAAGTGAACAGGATCGTCGCCCAATAAAACCATTCACGCTTAGTTGAATAAATAGTATGGATAGACAGTGTTTTCTCGCTCACATACCAGAAGATAAAAGTAGCCAGTAATGCAAGACTAAAAACAATTGTCGTTGTTTCCAGCGAAACGCCAAAATTATCCACCAGATTATCAGTTATCAGCGTTCCCACTATGCTGATCAGTACGACGACCATCCAGTACATCCACGGTACGTACTTTTGGGATCGCATTTGAATAAACAGGAAACCTGCCAGCAACACCCCCATGAAAACTGACGTTCCAGTAAGTCCAAAATGTAAATTGAAATTAAGAAAATCGGCTGCGGTTTCACC
The DNA here is from genome assembly GCA_043759595.1 of Sulfurirhabdus sp. GTDB lineage: Bacteria > Pseudomonadota > Gammaproteobacteria > Burkholderiales > SMCO01 > Sulfurirhabdus. Next base: position 26,901 of record JAYVLG010000175.1, read on the forward strand.
AACTGTTGTTGCCATGATTTTGATGAACCAGAAATAAAGTGTCACCTCTGGCACCTTATTCAGCATCAGCTTTAAATCTTCGCGTGTGAGTGAGATCATTGACATTCTCTCGTGTATTTTGAAAGCCAGAGCTGCAGCTCTGGCACAATCCCTTCTGCGATATTTAATCTGCCCGATCATGATGGTCATCGTGCTCGGTCTTATCCTCGACAGCAGCCATCACCTTGCCACTCGTTGGATCAACTTTCACGTCCATGACCTTTTTATCCTTTACCACTTCAATATCGAAAACGTACTGCCCTTTGGCACGCTCATATTCTGCACGGGAAGCTTTTCCACCCACATGCTGTTCTGCGGCTGTAATGGCTTGCGTGATGCTGATTTTGGCTGCCATAACGGCAAGCGCATCGTTTTCAAGGGATTTAGCTGCAAAGGCGCTGCCAATAACGGCGGCTGACAGCACAGAAAGTACAGACAGTTTAATTAAGCGGTTCATGATCATTACTCCTTATAATCACGCGGATATTCGCGTAGTTATAAGGATAACGATCAAGAATTAGGGGAGCATTAGCAAACTGCGAGAAAACAATAGTTATCCCGCTTTACATATTTATATGTAAACACCACCATGAGTAGGCATAACCAAAGGATGGCTGCCGGAACTGAAGAGAAACATACCTAAAAAGAAACTGATGATTGCCACAAAAATACTGGCAAAAAATGCTGTCCAAAAACCGTTTATTTTAAAGCCGGGTACCATTGCCGCAACCAGTAACATCATCAGCGCGTTGATCACCAGCAAAAAAAATCCAAACGTTACCAACGTTAATGGCAACGTCAAGAAAATAAGGACTGGCCTGACAATTGCATTTGCAAACCCCAACAACAACGCTGAAACAAACAGCGATGTTTTGGTGGAAAAGGTGACACCATGAAAAATAAAACTGACTATCCATAGCGAAAAAGCGGTAATGCACAAATGCACCAGAAAAAGGGGAAATGAATCTAGCACTGGTTTATCTTCCTGTATTTATTGGTTATATCTGCGCCCATGAAACAAATATTCATAGTGATTAACTGGATTGTTGAGCCATCAGGTAAATCAGTTCGGCTGTATTCTGTGGACCCGGGCTGGGGGTAAATGATACATTTTCTTTTATTGTCATGTAAGCAATTGCCTTACGCAATGCTGCGGGGTCAGAGTGAAATCGCGGTGTATAGATATCCCCTTCCACAACATAAATAACATGCTCAAAAGATTGCTTAAGTTTAGCTACATTATTGAGAACATGCTTATCCATCACGCTTAGCATGAAATCGGTACTGGATTTGCGTTCAATAATGGTGGAGTTTCCAATGTCATAGTCACCGAACTCCATTTCTACAAATTCGTACTCCAACCCAGGAAAATTACCGGAAAATTCCTTCCAGTGTTTGATTACCTGTGTATTTTGCTCCCGGGAATCTATTTTAATCCGGATTGGTTTGGCTACTTCATTCATCAATTATTACCTTTGCCTGGGATACTTAAAACTACTTCAGGTTCCTCTATTCTCCAACAAGAATCAAGTACGCTTTACATTAAATACCCAGTAAAGACTGATATTTTGAGGCACTATCATTGCACGTTATCACCACATCAGGCTGCGCACTTTTTATAAGGCATTTGGCTTCTAATGCCTTTTGTTCAGCAAAACCAGGATAATGATACTTTGAAAAGTTGGTGTGAGAGGCTCTCTGTATTTTTTGCTGAAAACATCGTTATACCGAACGATACAACACCTTCTGCAAAAATAATATATAGCATGTAAATTCCAAACCAAATGGGGCTTTACTGTTTAACCAAAGTATTCATGCTTTGCTGGCTAAACTTAATTTCTCGCCAGTCTGGATTTTGATAAAGTGGGATTTTTGCCAAAGTAGTTTTTAATACCAGTAAGGATAGAATTAGCCATTTTATCCTGGTAGGCATTATCAGAAAGCCTGCGTTCTTCTTCAGGATTACTGATAAATGCTGTTTCCACCAAAATAGAAGGGATATCGGGTGATTTAAGCACAGCAAAACCTGCTTGCTCTACCGATCCTTTGTGCAGCGAATTGATTTCTCCTAATTCAGACAGTACCGCTTTTCCCAGCTTCATGCTGTCATTAATCGTGGCGGTTTGAGATAAATCCAATAATGTTTTAGCGAGATAAGGATCTTTCACGTCTATATTCACGCCACCGATCAAATCCGCATCATTTTCTTTCTTTGCCAGCCAGCGCGCAGCAGTACTGGTTGCCCCCCGTTCAGAAAGTGCAAATACAGAAGAACCTTTGGCATCCGGCTTAACAAATGCATCTGCATGAATGGATACAAACAAATCTGCTCTAACCTTGCGCGCCTTCACGACCCTGCCTTGTAGCGGGATAAAGTAATCACCATCGCGTATCAACACACCACGCATATTGGGTTCCGCATCCACTTTTGCTTTCAGGCGCTTTGCAATTGCCAGCGTAACGTCTTTCTCATTGGTGCCACTACTGCCGTGTGCGCCAGGATCTTCACCGCCATGCCCAGCGTCAATCGCAATCGTCACCAACCTGATCATATCTAATGCATCAGGTTTCTTGCGGCTGCGTTGTTCCCCTCTGGATTCTTTATCTGTGCCAGCCACAATCGTATTATCTGCATTTTCTGTGGAAGTGGGCTCTGGTGCAGGGTCAGTTTTAGCGACAACTGTCGGCGTGTTTTCTACAGCACCACCTGCCGCAGCGGTATTAGCACTTGGCGTCTCAATCAGCGCCATCATGGGGTCAACAGGTTTGGCAGGGTAAATATCCAGAACAAGTCGATGCTGGTATTCGCCTACCGGCTTAAGCACAAAAACGGAAGGATTGACCTCAGTCTTAAGATCCAGAACCATACGTACAACACCTGGCTTGAAGCGTCCTACACGCACTTGCTTGATGTATGGATCTGTAGCAGACACCTTGGCTACCAGCTCTTTCAACGTCGCATCCAGATTGACATCTTCCAGATCAAGCACGAGCCGGTCAGGATTTTTGATAGTAAATAATTTATGTTGAATAGTCGAGGTAGATTCAATGGTGAGGCGGGTATATTCAGCGGCTGGCCAGACGCGTGTAGAACTGACTGTGATTGCAGCAAATACATTGGAAATAGAAAATAGCGTCAGCAGCAGGAACAAGCTACTTTTAACAAGTGCTGGCCCAATACTTTTTACACTGACATAATTTCTCGCAATCGCTTTAAGCATACTTTTCCAGTTTCTGTTCCTGCTAATATTTCGGCATTCCGGCCCGATTCTTGAATTTCTATCGTTATCGTCAGGTCCGCCTGAGGCAGTAAATCTCCTGCTTTTTCAGGCCATTCCACCAAGCAGACTGCTTCCGAATTAAAATAATCACGGAACCCTGCATCAGCCCATTCGTGTGGATCAACGAACCGATACAAATCAAAGTGATATAAGTTTAACCTAGAAATAGCATAAAGTTCAACCAAAGTATAGGTCGGACTTTTCACTTTGCCAAGATAACCTAACCCGCGCAGCATTGATCGCACCAATGCAGTCTTGCCTGCCCCCAGGTTTCCGGATAGATAAATAACCAGTCCCGGCGCCAGAATCTGTGCAATCTGACTACCTAGTTGTCCAGTTGCTTCTTCATCAGCAAGGAAGCGTGTTAATTTCTCTGCCGAATGGTTATCATGTGGTTTATGCATACTGTTTTACCTCATTCCAAACCTGAAGTGGATTTTAATCAACTTGCCGCTGATATTAAAAGCTGGGGCAAGGCTTTGGGATTCCAGGCAATCGGTATCAGCGATGTCAATCTGGAAGCTGCTGAAAAAGGGCTGACAGACTGGTTAGCCAAAGGTTTCCATGGTGATATGGATTATATGGCAAAACACGGCACCAAGCGCAGCCGACCTGCTGAATTACTGCCTGGCACCTCTCGGATCATTTCTGCCCGCTTGAATTATCGCCCTCCTGCAGTACGCGATAGCTGGGAAACACTGCATGATGGAAATGCCGCTTTTATTTCCCGTTATGCGTTAGGGCGAGACTATCACAAAGTCATGCGCAAACGGTTGCAGCAATTAACTGACAAAATTCAGGCTGAAGCAGGGGCTGCTCACTTCAGGGTCTTTACAGACAGCGCCCCCGTCATGGAAGTGGCATTAGCTGAAAAATCCGGCATCGGCTGGCGCGGTAAGCACACACTATTACTGACACGCGAACACGGCTCCTGGTTTTTTCTGGGGGAAATATTTACGGACCTCCCCTTGCCAGTAGACACACCTGTTGCTGACCACTGTGGCACGTGCCAGTCCTGCATAGACGTCTGTCCGACACAGGCCATTGTCGCTCCTTATCAAGTAGATGCCCGCCGCTGTATTTCCTATCTGACCATTGAATTACACGGCAGCATTCCTATAGAACTGCGCCCGCTTATCGGCAACCGGGTCTACGGTTGCGATGACTGTCAACTAACCTGCCCCTGGAATAAATTTTCTCAGGTTACTGATGAGGCTGATTTTCATGTGCGGCACAGCCTCGACACCATCACGCTTATTCAGGCATTTGGCTGGTCAGAACAACTGTTTCACACAAACATGGCGGGCAGTGCCATTCACCGAATCGGCTATGAGCGCTGGCTGCGCAATATTGCAGTAGGATTGGGCAACGCACCTACTTCGACATCAGTTATTGCGGCACTGGAATCTCGGTTAGCCTATCCATCACTGCTAGTACAAGAACACGTAAAGTGGGCACTAACACAACACCAAGCCAGTAACTGATACAACCATCAGCCCCTTCCTTCAAACCACCAGACAGGAAAGCCGCCGCAATGTTTAATCGTGCTGATATAATCTTAAATATTCACAAAAATCATTATTCCATACAATTCTATGCAACCTAACCCAAGCAATGCGATCGGGGTTTTCGATTCTGGTGTCGGTGGACTAACCGTCGTACGTGCCCTAATGGAACGCCTGCCATTCGAGGACATTATCTACTTTGGTGACACAGCTCGCGTTCCTTACGGGGTAAAATCAGTCGAAACCATTTCTCACTTCACTACCCAGATTGCTGAGTTTTTGTTGCAGAAACAGGTAAAGGTATTAATTATTGCTTGCAACACGATGGCAGCGGTTGCAGCACAAGTGGTCAGGGATCTATCCCCCGTACCAGTGCTTGATGTAATTGATGCAGGTGCTCTGGGTGCATTAGCCGACACACGTTCAAGAAAGGTAGGCGTGATAGGCACACCCACGACCATCAATAGCAACGCGTATGCGCGCGCCATACATCAATACGAACCCGATGTACGTATTTTTTCACAAGCCTGCCCGTTGTTTGTACCGCTGGTAGAGGAAGGCTGGCTGGACCATCCGGTAACAAGACTCACCGCACAGGAATATCTCAAGCCCGTATTGGCCGAGAATATTGACACATTAGTGTTAGGGTGCACTCACTACCCGCTTTTAAAATCACTGTTACAGGATGTTGTCGGGAAAAGCATCATACTGGTTGACTCTGCCGAAGCCATGGCAGAACGCACTGCTGCGCTGCTCACTGATTTAAATCTGGCTAACACAAAGCGCACCCAGCCTGAATATCATTTTCATGTCACGGATGTACCACTGCGATTCCAGACGATTGGCGAGCGTTTTCTGGGAAGAACTTTGCTGAATGTGCATGTGGAGAAGTGGTAAATTAACCTTGCGTGACATACCTAAAACTGAATATTCCCCTACCTCAATTTTCATTCTGAAACTTCACAATTCAGGTGACGCACAGTCGACTATTGCCAAAGAATAAAATCGTGAACTTCACTATATGACCCATTTGCGACGTTCAAGCCTGCCATTTATCTGTCTGCTAAGCGCCTCACAACGGCCACTTCCAATTTACCGAAAGTGGCCATCCAAGTTATCTCCCTATATCTTCGTCTACACTGCAATTCTAAGGGAATTTTCCACCTCGCAAACTTTTGCTCGTCATTCCCATCGCTACCATTTACGGTGAGATTGGCAACCGTCTCTGGTTTGGGATGACTCACGTTGGTCCATAGCAATTCCACCCGATCGTTTTATGTAAGTAAGCAACCAGCCGCCCCACTCCAACAGGAGCAGGATTTATGTTAATACCACTTTCAGTGGCAGCAACTCATCAATACGGTTATTGGGCCAGGCAGGC
>JAYVLG010000176.1:0-28879 GCA_043759595.1 Sulfurirhabdus sp.
GTTAACCATTATGAACTCAATGTTGAAAAACAATGCTTCGTGGAACCAAAAAAACGCTTGACTTGAAACACGGTTGCTCTCCCACAAGGGGAGAGGGAGATACAGTGTTTCAGGATGGGAGCCCACTATCAATAGCAAGGCGCAAATGAGCTGCATATTACGAATTTCCGGTGATTCTTTAAACGTTGAGTCCTTATTATCTAAGTTTCCGCTTGATGCAGACCGTAGCTGGAAAAAAGGGGAACCACGCACCCTAAAAGGAAAGCTATATATTGATTCTGGCGCTAACTTTCTTGCCAGTGAAGCTGACCTTGATGAGTTTAATCGTCAAGTTAGTGAGGCCACCGAATACTTGAAATTAAACGCATTAGTTATTTCGGAAATGGTTAAATTTCCCGGAGTTCAAGATGCCGTTCTTGATTTTGGTGTTGCATTTAAAGAAGAATATGTTACTCAATTTTCTTACTTGCCACCCAAACTCATTCAGCTTGCTGCTAGCGCGGGAGTTGGGATTGAAATTTCTCATTATGCATGTGGGAATGACGGTGATGTTGGCTAATCCAGGAATTTCAGCTTAACGTAAGAAACTACAAGAAAATTATCATGATCAGAAAATCATTAAGATGTAGTTTACTAATCGCACTTATTTTCATTTGCTTTCAAGCGTCAGGTGAAAACAATAGTTGGCTAATTGGCAATTGGCTGCATACATATGGCCCTGATAGTGACACCCAAGACAAGCTAACTTCCGCAGAAGCGCGGCGTCACTTAATTCCGCTTTTGACACTATGAACCTTGCCATCATCCCCACCGCTGAGCCTTATTTCGAGGGGTTGCGCCAAGCTCTCGATACAGTTGCACGCGAAAAGCAATACCTCGCATTTCTACAAGCTCCCCCAGCCGAGGAGGCCTTCGCATTTTTTCGAAATATCGTGGCAAACAATCTTTGCCAGGTTGTCGCCCTTGAAGAGGGTATCGTTGTCGGATGGTGTGACGTACTGCCCACTCATGGCGAGGCGAGGGCTCACGTTGGTACTTTGGGTATCGGCCTGCTTCCTCATGCCCGCCACCGCGGCATCGGATCCAGGCTCATGGAAGCTGCTATTTCACGCGCTTGGGCAAACGGTTTTTCACGTATCGAGCTCACGGTTCGAACTGACAACGAAAATGCTAAAGCGCTTTACGAGCGCTTCGGTTTCATTGTTGAAGGTATTCAACGCCGCGCTATGCGTGTCGATGGTGAGTTCTTTGATGCCTACGCAATGGCGCTAGTCCGCTGACATGGCGACCAGCCCGCCAGTCAACTGGACTGCTTGCAAGCTGCACTTGCAGGTTCCTTCGGCGCTGCGCACTACGGCAGTCAGTGACCTTCAACGTTGGGAATCAAAAATCAAATGAAACCATCAATCGCATTTAAAAAACAATGGGAAGATGATGATATAGTCGAACTAACCATATCAATTTCTGATGGCAAATCACTATTCCAATGTGATACCTATGTAAGCCACCAAACAATAGCCAAGATTATTGAAGATCTCACCGTTTTTAAAGATCACGTATATGGCGGTCTATATGATTTGAGATTTGGAGAGTTCGGGCCAGAATACGCAAGCGGTTCATTTCATGCGCGATTTGAATTTCACCAATCAGGAAAAGGAAAATTATCGATTACTGCAAAGGGAGAGTCTGACTGGGATGATTTCACACATACAAAAGTTGCAAGCAACGCAACCTTGTATCTCAGAACAGAACCGGCTTTATTTGATAATTGGCTTAAAGCTTTAAATAGTCTTAAAAAAGGGGCAAATGATGAAGTTGTTCTTGAGTGTATTGATTGAGCGTTCTGGAACATAGGTAACACTTTAGTCCAGAGACACAGGTAACATTATTTACGTTTTATTTTGCCATATTCATTTTAACTATAAGATGACAATGCGACGCTTAGCTCTATTATTTCACGCCGGTTATGACGAACGCTAAAATTCACCATGTTCAATTCGCCACTTTTATCTCCACCAAACTTTAAGGCTCTTACTGGGGGAGTGTTTTCCTATGCTTTGCTTTATTGGTTTTCGACAACCGGTGTTGTAGCAATCTCACATTGGTGGTTCCCACCGACTATCTCTAGTGAGCTAAAAGTATTGTTTTCTAATTCCCCACTTTCTACTATTTTTGCACTAGTGACTGTTGCACAGTACTTTTTACCCGGGTTTGTCGCGGGTTTTATGGCACGCCGTGCAGGACTTATGCATGGTTTAATCATAGGAACATTATTACCAGTCGTTACAGCTTTATTTCTTTTTAATGAGCTAAAATTTTCTTTTGATCTAGCTATCAATGTTCTTCTATCTACATTGTTCCTGGGTTTACTATTCTGTTCTATTGCAGGGGTGATCGGAGAAGCGGTGTCCACTAAGTTATGGAAAAGATAATCTTTCTATGGTCGATTTAAACCTGTCATGGCAACGTGTGGAACAAGGCCTTAGCTTTTCCTCTGATTGTCTGGAAATTGATAAGAAACTTTTCTCCCTCTACTCTGAATCTCACCGAAAATACCACTCGCTGCAGCATCTTTCTGAGTGCATTACTTGGTTCCAGGTTGTCTCCCAGCTCGCACAGCATCCTGCTGAAGTGGAAGCAGCACTGTGGTTCCACGATGCTATCTATGAGCTTAAGCAACACGACAACGAAGAGCGTAGCGCCTCATGGGCTCGAACAGTTTTATTGGAAGCGGGCGCTCCAACTGCTTCCGCCTGTCGTGTCGAAAACCTGATCCTGGCAACAAAGCACACTGCCCTGCCTGTATTACCTGACGAACAGCTCCTTGTGGACATTGATCTCTCAATCCTTGGCACCTCAGAGCTCAGATTTGCAGAGTACCAGTGCCAAATCAGAGAAGAGTACAGCTTCGTACCAGAAGCCGTTTTTCGGGAAAAACGACGATACATATTGCGCTCGTTCATTGATCGAGAGCGCATTTACAGGACGGATTACTTCCATGACGCATTGGAGGAACGTGCACGAGCTAACCTTCTACGTGCTATTTCTGAGATTGAGCACCCTCCTCGCCCTTGATGCGGGGGCTAGGGAGCGGGTATTAACATCTTGCAATTTAACCCCTCTCCCCAATCCTCTACCACATGGGGAGAGGGGGGATATAGCATTTCCGGCAGGAAACGAATTACCGTAATGCTTTAGCTGCTGCCACCATGTTCGCCAGCGCCGCTTCTGTTTCCGGCCACCCACGGGTTTTAAGGCCACAATCCGGATTCACCCAAAGATGTTCTGCCGGGATCACTTCAGCGGCTTTTTTCAATAACCGGACCATTTCTTCTGTGGTTGGAATACGCGGGCTATGGATGTCATATACGCCTGGGCCGATTTCGTTGGGATAGTTAAAGTCACCAAATCCTCGCAGCAATTCCATATCTGAACGCGATGTTTCTATTGTGATTACGTCTGCATCCAACGCGGCGATAGCGGGAAGTATGTCGTTGAATTCGGAATAACACATATGTGTGTGAATTTGTGTTTCATCTCTCACACCTGAGGCAGATATGCGGAATGCGCGCCCTGCCCATGCCAGATAAGTTTTCCATTCAGTACGTCGTAATGGCAGCCCCTCTCGAATTGCTGGCTCATCAATCTGGATAATACCGATATTGGCTTGTTCCAGATCAACCACTTCATCCCGAATAGCGAGGGCAATTTGAAGCGCAGTACTACTCCGGGGCTGATCATTACGTACAAATGACCATTGCAGTATGGTGACCGGGCCAGTCAGCATGCCTTTCATCGGCTGGCTGGTGAGGCTTTGAGCGAAACTTGTCCACGCTACCGTCATGGCCTGTGGACGTGATACATCACCAAATATAATTGGGGGTTTTACGCAACGTGATCCATAGCTTTGTACCCATCCGTTTTGAGTGAAGGCAAATCCATCCAGTTGCTCACCAAAATATTCAACCATGTCGTTGCGTTCGGCTTCGCCGTGAACCAGCACATCCAACCCTAGCTGAATTTGCTTGTTAACTGATAATTCGATCTCTGCCTCCATTGCTTTGGTGTAGTCATCTACTGTCAGCTCATTGCGTTTGTACGCGGCGCGGGCAGCCCGTATTTCTTTGGTTTGTGGAAACGAGCCGATGCTGGTTGTAGGGAATAAGGGTAATTTAAAGCGACTGCGTTGCAAGACCTGACGATTTTTAAAGTGAGAACGGCGATGGTCTGCGTCTGCCGGTAAACTGGCTATTCGATCTGCCACATCAGAATTATGCACACGCGTGCTATGACGGCGGGAGGTTGCCGCAATTCGGGATGTGCTGAATGCCTGTTCCGCCGCAGCTACGCCTTGGTCTATTGCCGTTCTGAGCGCAGCGAGTTCGTCCAGCTTTTGCACTGCGAATGCCAGCCACGAACGAAGTTCTTCGTCCAGCGCCGTTTCAGCAGACAAATCAACCGGTACATGCTGTAATGAGCAGGATGGTGCCAGCCACAACCGGTCACCTAGCCTGGCACGCGCAATTTCCACTGCGGCCAATGCCTGATCCAGATCTGCACGCCAGATGTTTCGCCCATCAATAACACCCAGCGACAACACTTTATAATGTGCCAGACGATCAATGACATTATTGATCTGTTGCGATGCACGTACTGCGTCTATATGCAGCCCGGCAACAGGCAAGTTGCAAGCGAGCGCCAGATTATCTTCCAGCGCACCAAAATAGGTTGCCAGTAATAACTTTATACCAGCCGCATTGAGGCGATTGTAAACAGGTTCAAAAGCTGCTTTCCATGCAACCGGCAAATCCAGACACAGGATAGGCTCATCAATTTGCACCCATTCAACACCCAGCTTTTTGAGTTTGAATAAAATCTCACCATAGACAGGAATGAGTTGTTCCAGCAAATCCAGTCGGTCAAAACCGGCCGTTTTTTCTTTGCCCAGATACAAGAAAGTTAGCGGGCCAATCAAGCTGACTTTGACTTTATGACCCAATGTTTGCGCCTCTTCCACTTCATTAAACAGTCTGCTGGAATTGAGTTTGAAATGGGTGTCAGCCGTAAATTCCGGTACTAAGTAATGGTAATTGGTATCAAACCATTTAGTCATTTCCAGTGCCCAGGTACCTTGATCGTTTTGAGCGTGTCCACCACAACATGAAACCGTTTCATTCGCCACACCTCGTGCCAACGTAAAGTAACGGCTCAGCTCCGGCACTTGCTCGGTGAACTTGAATCGACTGGGTTCACAGCCGAGTAATTGAATGTGGTTCAGCATTTGGTCGTAATATGCAAAATCCCCTGCGCTGACATAATCAAGACCTGCATTTTTCTGAATTTGCCAATGCTGTGCACGCAGCTCCTGACCAGTAGCTTCAAGTGCTTCTGCATTGATTTCTCCCCGCCAGAATTGTTCCAGCGCAAATTTAAGTTCTCGATTTTTGCCGATTCTTGGAAAGCCAAGGCTATGAATGGTGGTCATTTAGTTATGCTCCGTTAATTGATAACGTGCATCTTGCGGCATCATGCTTTATGATTCAAACGAATTGTTTTCTTAATAACCATGAATTTTTTTCATATATGCTTACCCTGAAACATTTACGCCTGATTGAAGCCCTGAATAACAGCGGCAGCATCACCCGTGCAGCAACGCGACTTTTTTTGACGCAATCTGCACTTTCACATCAGTTGGTATCACTGGAAGCCCATTACGGCGTAAGTCTGTTTGAGCGGGCACGTCCATTGCGGTTAACGCCAGCGGGGCAGTTATTACTGTCATTATCGTTAGAAGTCATGCCAAAAATTGATGCCGCAGAACGCAATCTGGCACGGCTGGCAGAAGATAACCAGCCGGGAAAATTGCGCATTGTTGTGGAGTGTCACACTTGTTATGACTGGCTCATGCCAGCCATGGATGCTTTTCGCACTCACTGGCCTGAAGTGGAAATGGATCTGGTGGGCGGTTTTCACACGGACCCTGTTGCACTGTTGGCTGAAGACAAAGCAGACCTGGTCATTTTGTCCGAGATTGGCAAACAGAAAGGCGTGGCATTTAACCCGCTGTTTCGCTACGAAATGCTTGCACTCATGGCGACAGGTCACCCATTAGCAACGAAACCATATTTAACTGCAAAAGATTTTACCCATGACACGCTAATTACTTATCCGGCACCTGACCGTTTACTGGACGTGGTACGCAGAGTCCTTAAACCGGCCGGCATTACTCCAGAGCGTCGACACGCTGAGTTGACTATTGCCATTGTGCAACTGGTAGCCAGTCGCAAGGGATTGGCTGCATTACCTGCCTGGGCGATTCAGTCTTATCTGGAACGCGGATACGTTGTTGCCCGACCCATTACCAAACGCGGCTTATGGAGCGGATTGTATACTGCCTCACGGGAAAGTGATGCCGGACGCGCTTATCATAAGGATTTTGTGGCTACGTTACGGGAACAGGCATTTATGACGCTACCTGGGATTGAGCCTCTGGTATAAAACGCTATCGCGAATTGATAATTAAAATTTTTCAAATATCACATAACAAACTCCCAATCAATTCAACTCGACATATCTGCATCATGTCCATGCCGCCGTCCATCATCATGCCTTTGCATATTGTGTTCGCCACACCTGAAAAACCATGCTCAGTATCGACCGGGATCACTGAAAGACGCTGATATCCCGGCCATTCAGACTACTTGCACTTCATCTGCAACAAGGTGTGATGTTCATCCATCATCTGTTCCATGACCTGCTGCATCAGCTTCTGGTGCTCGCCCATCCATTCCTCGTGTTCATGCATGGCCATGCCCTTGCGAGGAGTCATGCTGCGCATTTTCTCCATAGTTTCCGCCATCATTTTCATATGCTGTTCCATCAGCTTCTGGCGTTCCGCACCTTGTGCCGCGTCAACAGCTTTCAGTTTCATCTTCGATTCCTGAATGCGCTGAATCAACATCTGCTGATTGGCGTCAGGTCCAGCGAATGCGGTGGTGTTAAAACCCAGCATCATCCACATAATAGAAGCAATAAAAAGCTTGTTCATGATTTGACTCCTTAATTTGATTATCAAACTGCTGCGCTTAATAAAGCGCAGCAGTCCAGGTTACTTCGTCATTGGCATAGATTGTGGCGCTTCCTGACGACCCTTCATCTGATCCATCATCATCTGCATCATATCCATGCGTTTTTCCATCATTTGCATGCGGTTCATCGTCGCGTCTTGCGGCGTATCAGCGCCATCGCCCTGACTACCCATCATGCCCATGCCGCCGCCCATCATACCCTTTCCACCCCCCATCATCCCGCCTTTCATCATGGGGCAATCCATGTCGCCATCCATCATGCCTTTGCTGGCCATCATGTTTTCCTGCATGGTGTGCATGTGTTCCTGCAGCAACTTTTGGCGTTCCTTGGCATCTTTGGTTTTTGCAATACGGTTGAGCTGGCTTTGCATTTTTTTCACATTGCCTTGCATTTTCTGAACAGTTTTACCCGTATCCGTTGATGCCGCTTTTTCGGATTGCACCTGGTCGGGATGATGTTCATCCACGGCCAACACATTCATGGATGCAAAAGTCAGTACGCAAGCAGTTGTAATCAATAATTTTTTCATAGTGCCCTCCATAGGCAGTTTGGTAACAATAAAACTGGTACAAATAATTGCGCTTACCGCAATTAATCGGCAAGCGAGCTCCAATTCAAGCAAGATCAAATCAGCAAACGGCGAGTGCGTAGATAACGGTTTGGAGGCGGATGAAATTGCAGGTAGCGAGTATGACCGGCAGGTTTACTAAAGGTCGAAAGTGGTACAGAAAATGCAAATGATGATGCAATGAGATTCGGCTTTGACACGCTTTCCGTATGCATTTCCACTGATACAGGAACAAGTTCGACGCTCTTCAACTGAGGACAGTGTTCATGATCCATCGGCGTTACTGGGGAAAGCGCCCCCAACATGCCTTCATGATGAGCATGCTGGGTTTTGTGCTCCCCGGTATGGAATGTATGTTGGGCTTCAGCCAGCACGGGCAGACAGCAAAATTGAGAAACCAACCCTGTCCAGTACGCAAACCACGCCACCATCACCAAAGGGGCGAGCGCAACAAGTCCCTTGCGGCTTATACGTCCAGGACGAGTTTCACATTCAAGGGTACATGGGGATACGTATCGCATTTATTACTTATAGCACAATAAAATGAGATATTTTCCCGCTTGCAATGGTCACTTCCCTGCAGGCTTTGGTTTTTGTAACGGTGTGAAACGAGCCTGCTCCGCAGCTTGTCCGGGCATGGCAATGGAAACCACTACTTTCATGTCAGGAGACAGGCTGAATTTGCCCGTACCCTTCAAGGCATTGTCACCGGTGGGGGCAAGTTTTATAGTGGCCTTACTTTTCCCGGAAAGCACGGTGGCCGTTCCGCTTGCGCCCTTGCTGGGCTGCTTGGTGCCGGCGTGATCCGTGAGGTAAACCATAACTTCATTGGGTTTCACCACTAACTCGTAGTGCTGCATGCCAGCCATTCGCAGTTGTCCGCCATGGGGGGCGGTTTGGGTGTCAAGATACTCTTCCGTGTGAGCAAAAGCGCCTTGCGAAAAAATCAGTGCCAGGGTTAAAGTGGATAATTTTAGATAGTTCATTTGAATCTCCTTTTATTTAAAAAAATAGTGATACTTCCGTTATTACATTAATTAGTGATTATCCGGAAACATCTTTTTTCCCCTCCCCCTTGATGGGGAAGGGCCAGGGTGAGGGTGGTAATGCCTTGAAATTTAACCCCTCTCCCCAATCCTCTCCCACAAGGGGAGAGGGGGTTACGGCGCTTCCGAATGAGACCCAATTAAAAACTTTCATGCTCAGACTGGCTCAATAACCGCTTCATAGGCTGTTCTCCCCACAAATAAAACATGACA
The DNA here is from genome assembly GCA_043759595.1 of Sulfurirhabdus sp. Classification (GTDB taxonomy): domain Bacteria; phylum Pseudomonadota; class Gammaproteobacteria; order Burkholderiales; family SMCO01; genus Sulfurirhabdus. Next base: position 8,917 of record JAYVLG010000176.1, read on the forward strand.
GGCGTGAGCAAGGTATCCAATAGAGTGGAACTGATCAGCCCACCGAATATGACCACTGCCACCGGGTGCAGAATTTCTTTGCCTGGATCGCCCCCGGCCAGCATGAGCGGGATCAGGGCGAAGGCTGCTACCAGTGCGGTCATCAATACCGGCGTGAGGCGTTCCAGACTGCCACGGATGATCATTTGCTTGCCGAATACTTCGCCTTCGTGTGCCACCAGATTGATGTAATGACTGATTTTCAGGATACCGTTGCGCGTACTGATACCCGCCAGGGTAATGAAGCCGATGAGGCTCGCCACCGACAACGCCCCGCCAGAGAGCTTTAAGGCGATGACACTACCTACCAGTGCCAGCGGAATATTACCCATGATCATGAGTGACAATACGGTGGATTTGTAACGGCTGTATAACACCAGAAAAATCATGGCCAATGACACCAGCGATAGACCCATAATCAGTTGACTGGCTTCTTCCTGTGCCTGGAATTGGCCCTCAAGTTGGGTAAAGTAGCCTTCCGGCAGCGGTTGTTTGGCGAGCTCGGCACGAATGTCGCTGATGATTTTCGACATGTCGGTGCCGTCACTGTTGCCCATCAGCACCATGCGGCGGCGACTGTTTTCGCGCAGAATCTGATTGGGGCCATCGGTGTCTTCAATGCTGGCAATAAGACGCAACGGGATGTGTCCGCTGGGTGTTTCCACTAGAAGATTGCTCAGGCCTTGTGCTGTGCGGTCGGTATCGGCCAAACGGATCACCACATCAAAGCGTCGGTTACCTTCGATCACTTGCGCTGCGGTAGCGCCGTTGGAAAGCGTTTCCAACGCGGTGTTAATCGCTGTTGGCGTGACACCATATTGCCTGGCTTTAGCGTAATCCACGCGGATTTGCAGTTGCGGTATGCGCACTTGTTTTTCCAGTTGCAAATCCACCAGACCGGGAATTTTGGCAAGCCGCGCTTGCATATCCGCTGCCAGGCCACGCAGGGTGTCTACATCATCACCGAAAATCTTCAGCACGATTTGTGCGCGCACCCCGGATAACATGTGATCCAGCCGGTGCGAGATGGGTTGGCCGGTATTGACTGAAGCAGGCAGCGGAGCGAGTCGATCACGAATATCCTGCAACACGGCCTCGCGGGAACGGGCGGATTTTTTCAGATCCACGTCAATCTCGCTGTAATGCACCCCTTCCGCATGTTCGTCCAGTTCTGCCCGGCCAGTGCGACGCCCCACCTGCGTCACCTCCGGCACTTGCAGAATTAACTGTTCCGCCAGATTGCCGATACGGTTGGATTCTGACAATGACGTACCAGGGTTCATGATAGCTGTAATGGTCAGCGTGCCTTCATTGAAAGCAGGCAGGAAAGAACGGGCGAAGAACGGAACGGCGGCGGCAGCCAGCAGTATCGCGAGGAGCCCGGCGCCCAGTACCATTTTGCTATGTTCAAACGACCATTTCAGTAGTGCCGTGTCCCATTTTTTGAGTTTCTTCACCACCGGACTGTCATCGTGTTCCAGTCGCTTCATTTTTGGCAGCAGGTAATAGCACAGCACCGGCGTCAGCGTCACCGACACCAGCATGCTGGCGAGGATGGAGACGATGTAAGCTATGCCGAGTGGGGCGAATAATTTGCCTTCTATCCCGGAAAGCATGAACAGCGGCACGAACACCAGCACGATGATGAGGGTGGCGTAGACGATGGCAGAGCGCACTTCCAGCGTGGCTGCGGCGATCACTTCCAGCACGGAAGTCTTTTCACCCTCAGCCCGGTTCTGCTTGAGCCGCCGGAACACGTTTTCCACCCCCACCACCGCATCATCCACCAGTTCACCGATAGCAATGGCCAATCCCCCCAGTGTCATGGTGTTAATGGAGAGCCCAAAGTATTTGAACACCAGCACTGTGATCAGGATGGAAACGGGAATCGCGGTAAGCGAGATAAACGTGGTGCGGAAATTGAGCAGAAACAGGAACAGCACTACCGCCACCATGATGGCGCCGTCACGCAGGGCTTCTTCCACATTGGTCACCGAGCTTTCAATGAAATTGGCTTGTTTGAACAGAATGTCTTTTACGGCGATACCTGCAGGCATACTCTTGTTCAATTCCTTGAGTGCAGATTCGATTTCTCGCGTGAGTTTGACCGTATCCGCTGCAGGCTGCTTCTGAACTGACAGGATCACCGCAGGCTTGCCCATGAAACTGGCGTCGCCGCGCTTCAGACGGGCTGCAAATTCGACCTTGGCGAATTGCTTGAGCAAGACAGGTATGCCTTCACGGTAGCTCACTACCAACTCCTGCAAGTCTTCTACCTTGGTGGTACGCCCGATATTGCGGATCAAATACTCCTGCGCTCCTGACTCCAGAAAACCCCCACTGGTATTAGTAGCGAACCCTTTAAGCGCGGCTTCCATCTGTTCCAGCGTGATGCCGAGCCTGCCCATGTTGGCCGGATCGGGAATGATGCGATACTGCTTTACTTCGCCGCCGATAGGAATGACTTGCGAAACGCCTGCAATGGTGAGCAAGCGCGGGCGCACCACCCAATCGGCCAGCTCTCGCGCCTGCATTGGTGTCGCCTTTGCCGGATCAACTGTCATTGCAATCAGCATGATCTCGCCCATGATGGAGCTAATCGGCCCCATTTGCGGCGTGATCCCGGCGGGAATCTGCTCCCGTACCAAACTCAGACGTTCGGCAATCTGCTGGCGGTTACGATATATGTCCGTTCCCCAGTCGAACTCCACATAAACGACAGACAGGCCAATGCCGGAAACGGATCGCACTCGCGTCACGCCCGGCAAACCGTTCATCGCTGTCTCAACCGGCAAGGTGATGAGCTGTTCCACTTCCTCCGGCGCCATACCTGCGGCCTCGGTCATCAGTGTCACCGTGGGTTTATTAAGGTCTGGAAACACGTCCACTGGCAACTGTTTCAGCGTCATCAAGCCATACACCAGCAACAGCATGGACGCGGCCAGCACGAACAGCCTTTGACTCAGGCTGGAATGAATGATTGCTTTAAACATATCGAATCCTTAACGTATCTGCGAAAGCAATGCCGCACCTTGCGTCACCACCCGGTCGCCATCATGCAACCCATCTACTATCGCGACTGTATTGGCGTCCAGCGGCTGCACTTTCACTTTTTGCGGCACAAAGCGCTCGGCGGAGACATGCACCCACACAATCATTTCACCCCCGCTATTTTTCATGATGCTGCCTTGTGGAACGGGGATGCCATGCAAGGTTTTTTTGGTCTGGACGAACACCTTCACAGGTTGGCCCACGCTTAATGCAGGCACAGGTGGTGTGACGCCGAACTGCATAGGCAACGCCTGTTCGTGAAGCTGGTAGCTTTGACCGATGAATGTCAGCGTCAACGGTTGATTACCAGCGGTTACGCCACTAGCACCAGCCACTTGACCGGTCAATGCGCTGTCATAGGCGACAGCTTCCACCCAGAGCCTGGTTGGATCAATCACTTCAAACAATATTTCCTTGGCTTCTACTACTTGCCCGGCAACCACATTGGCCAGGCTGATCACACCGGAGGATGGTGAATGCAGGGCTTCGCGCTGAAAACTCCCGGCTATTGCTGCCTTGCGTGCCTTCAGGCTAACGGCTTCAGCCCGCGCCGCATCAATCTCCTTTTGCGGCATGCTGCCTTGCAGTTGTGTCAACCGCTTTGCGCGATTTTCGGCAAGCACCAGATTGCTGGTCAGCTCGGCCAGTTGGGCTTGTTGATTGCCTTTGTCGATGCTGCTTGCAGCAGGTTCAATAAATGCCAAAATTTGCCCTTTGCTTACCTTCATGCCGATGGTTGGAAACCCCCCATCAGGTGCAACAATCCGCCCGGATTGACTGGACTGTGCGCGCCCACTGAAATTGGGATTAGCAATGATGCGGCCATTGAGCTCCAGGGTTTGAGCAATGTCGCCAGTTTTACCTGGAACAGTGCGGATTCCAAGTAAGCGTTGCACCGGCTTGGGCGCGAAGATACTGCCATCCGGCAGGCGCAAGGGTGAAGCTTGTGAAGTTGCAGGCAGAGTGCTCGCAACTGGCGCTTCGGGTGTGGATTTGGGTTTTTCGCCATGGTCTTCATCACCGTGGGCGAAACCTGAATTGCTATGTCCGCTTAGCAGAAATGCAGCAAACAAAGGCAATACCACTGATACCACAGCACTTTTGCGTTGACGGGTGAACTTGAACAGCACCATCAAGCCAAGGAGTACAGCTACGCCAACTGCCACCCATTTTGCATATCCCAACCAGGAGCGGCCTGGTACGGAAAGTGCCACGCCTGGCACATCCAGTGTGCCGATGAGCAGATCTTCCAGACCATCGGCTTCGATACTGACCACAACATCATGCTTGCCAGGTTGCGAGAGCCAATCCGCAGTAGCCGTGTAGCTGCCGTCTTTGGTCGCCTGTGCCTGAACCTTGAGCTCGTTACTTTCCAGTTCTATTTTTGCATTACGGATCGGCTCGTTTGTCGCGTAGCGATCAGCATAAAGCGTGAGCTTGCCATCATGAAATACCCCTAACAGTTCTACATCCGGCGACTTTAATTCCAGTCTTGGCCCGCTTGCGGTGGGCACGCTAATCGGCGCCTTGGCTTCGTCACCATGGTCTTCACCGCCGTGGGCAAAGGCTATCAGTGGCAGAATCATGAGAACCAGTGCAAAAATCAAAGCAGTAAACCCTGGACGTTCATGGTGAGTTTGTCTAACCCCATAGACCTTGGTTCCTTCAACAAGCTCAGGGCAGACCAGGCTAGAGGCGAACTGTTGAGAAAAGTCGATATTCAATGCGTTCACGGTAAAACTCCTTGCGCTTGATTAAGGCGGGCGCGAGCCAGCGCCTTTGCAATTTCTTGTTGGTTAAAAGACTGTTCCGCCTCAAAAGCTGCCGCTCTGGCACGCAACAGAGTGAAGAGATCTGATTCACCCAAATTGAATGATTTCTGGATTAATTCGAGATTTTCCCTTGCTGCAGCGCGCTGCTGCTCCGCGAGATCCAATAATTGATCGGCGGATTGCAACGCCTGTTCGGCTTGCTGCCCTTGATATGCCAATGCAAGCCGGACGCGGCTGTACTCGCTTTGCGCACTGGTAAGCGCCGTTTGCGCAGCGCTTGTCTGAGGCAAATTGCGTGCGTCTGTCGCAAACGGCAGTCGCACGGTGAGCGCCACAGTACTGGCATAGGATTCGTTCAGATTGCCACGCTCACGGCGGGTACTCAGCTCAACCTCCGGATTATCGCGGCGCGATTCACTTGCCACCCGCACCTGCGCCTGCGCTACTTCAATCGCCTGGCGTGCTTCTTCCAGTAATGGATGATCGTCCGGCAGAGGCTTTGGCTGAATAATTTCTGATATATCATCAGGCAATACTGTCGTGCCAGTGAGGGTGGCATATGATTGTTGCGCCTGAAGCAGTCGGCTACGGCTGTTCAAAACGGCTGCCTGGGCTGTCCGCCATTCATTCTGCGCCAGATTCAAATCAGTCTTGGCCAGCTCGCCGGCATGCACCCGTTTAGCGACATCATCCGCAAGATTTTTCGCAGTTTGGGCACGCGCTTGATCGAGCTGAATTTGCAACTCCGCTTGGCGTACCAACCAAATGGCTTCGCGCAGTTCTCCCGCAAGTTTCAAACGCAAGGAACGAATATTGGCTTCAAGGCCAGCCTTGCCAACTTGCGCCTGACGCTGCCGCGCTTCGCGTTGACCAGGAAGCCAGACAGGCAGAGCAACACCGGCTTCCCACTCACGCTTGCCGGCGTTATTGTTAAACTGGTCACTACGATGGCCCAGAATGGCAACGGGCGCGCCGGGCAGCAAACTGTTCGCGGCGATGCCCTGAGCATCGCTTTCCGCGCGCTTTGACACCAACGTTTGCGCTTGAGGGCTCTTCTCCCAGGCACTGTCCAGCACTGAACGCAAGCTGGCTGCGTAAATGGGTTGAATAAACAACAACCCGAACAAAATCAAAAAGGTGTGACGCATGATGTCCTCGAATATCCTGGGTAAACAAACCACAAGGGAACCCGGAAGACGAACGAGGTACGCGATAGCGCGCTAACTACAGGATATAAACACTAAGGATATCCAGCCTGCTGCCTTCTGGGGTCAGATAGACAGGACTAGAGGGGGTCGCTGAGGTTGCTCCAGAAAAATCTGACTGAAGCGGGTTAAAGCAGGCGTATCAATGGAGGAAACAGGGGTGATATTTAACGCGACCAACAAAGTGGGCAATGCCATTGCGCTGCACATGTGGCACATGGTGCAATTGTCGCAGGGCAGGTCATTTTTTGATGGATGCTGTTCATGGTGATGATGGGCTTGATGGTCTTCATGCGCTGCGCCCATCATATCGTGATGCGACTGCTGGGCTGGTTGATCATTATGCTGACAGAACGACATCGTGGACGAAGCAAACCCTTGCAGCGGAAGCCACAACATGATGAAAGCCAGAATAAGATTGCGATAAAAAAGCGGCATTGTTTTCTTGTTTGTTTTGCAAGGCTGCGAATCAGCACTTGCTAAATTAAGAGCATACCAACTGTAAAAAAGTTCCTTGCTTTTTAATATATAGCTTTAAAAAGCAATCTGTCAATTTATTTAATCATGCTCAACATGCAATCAAACCATGCCACCGTTAATAGAAATGATTTGACCTGACACATAGGCTGCCTGTTCAGAAACCATGAAACTCACCAAATCAGCCACTTCTTCTGGCTTGCCCGCCCGTTTCATGGGGACCATCTGATTGATCATTTCCTTGGTGAACACACCTTCCGTCATGGCAGAAGCAATAATACCGGGCGCAATAGCGTTGACGGTGATACCCCGGCTTGCCAATTCCAGCGAGAGAGATTTGGTTGCGCCGTGCAATCCTGCTTTTGCTGCGGCGTAATTGGTTTGCCCGCGGTTACCGACTATGGCCGCAATGGACGAGATATTCACGATGCGCCCCCAGCGGGTGCTGATCATAGGCATCAATAATGGCTGTGTGACGTTAAAAAACCCATTCAGGGAGACATCAATAACCCTTGTCCACTGATCTACCTTCATGCCCGGCATCACGGCATCGTCGTGAATACCCGCATTATTGACCAGAATTTGTACAGGACCATCCGCTAACAGTGTTTGCAGAGCAGCACTGGTGCCTTCACTGTCTGCCACATCAAATGCAACAGCTGTTGCTGAGCCGCCACTGGTAACAATTTCCGCTGCTATGTGCTGCGCCTGTTTTAAATTAGCATTGGCGTGTACATAAACATGGTAGCCATCTACAGCGAGCTTACGGCAAATAGCAGCGCCTATAGACCCGCTGCCGCCCGTGACAAGCGCGCGTTTCATGCGGATTCTCCTGTTGCATTCAATACCACGGTTGCACGACCTTGCAGCACTTCTGTTACCCCTACTTTCAGAGAGAAATTATAAATCGCCAGACTGGCATCACCCATGACCTGTTCCGCACCCACCACCATTTCACCCTCTAAATCATCCAGTCGGCTGACATAGCACACCACATCACGCAAACCGGCCAGATAACCGGATTTGGGTTTCCCCCCTACCAGGCCCGTTAACCCGCCATGCACCGCCATTGCCTGTGCGGCATACTCGATACCGCTTAACGCTGGCAACTGCCCATCAATGCGCATCGGATTATTTTCATCACGATGGGTTTGGCTGACACACTGAATAGTGTTCGCATCCCATTGGCGCACCCCATTCAGCAAGCACATGTTGCCAGTGTGTGGAATCATGGCAGCGATTGCGGCTTTTGTCATTAACACGGCTGCACCTCTACCCGCAGAAAATTACCGGCAACGTATTCCAGAAAAACCACTTCATGTGATTTACGTGCCAGCGCTGCCAACAGGGGCAATGCACGGGCAGCGGGTATGCTAGCTCTGAGTGCTTCTAGAGCGGGATCAGCCATGGGTGTCGGGCTTTTTATATCAGCCACCAGGCTCACGTCCAAAACGGCAAAAGTATGCGCTGTGGGTTCAGGAGTAAGCACCAGTGCCACACCGAAACTTCCACCTATGTGTCGCACTGCATGCAGCGGTTCCGGATAAGGATGATCATAGGCGAGCAGCGCTACTGGTACGCCATCCACCACGATTTGCGTTGCTGTCTCCAGCAGGCCTGATGAAAAACTGGCGTCATAACAGCAAAGGCTGGTTGAGGGCTCCTGAGAGTGTGTGGCAATACACCAATAACCTGCAGCTGCATTGTGTACAGAATTATGAAACCGGGTTGGGGATACTTCCAGTTCTGCGACAGCAAGCGTTTCACAAATATGATGCAAGTTATCGCCGTCACCACCTGATGACGTAAATACAGTGGCCGTAGTTGCAGGGTCGCGCTGGGCGTTTGCAAAGGCTTCTTGCCCGACAGCCAGAGACAGCTTGACAGGCACGCCTGTGCGGCGGCGCTCGGCCGCGGGCAATAATTCGTTTGCTTTCAGTTCCGTTGGTGCAGCCACATAGGCTTCATTACCCACCAGACAAGCATGGCTGGCTTGCCACCCATTCAGGCCCGGGCCAAGCAACCCTGCCCCTTCAACGTAGACCCTCATCAGCTTGCCCTTACCAGTACCAGGCTACAGTTACTGCCACCGAAGCCAAAGGAGTTACTGACCACCCGGTTAACCGGCATGGCAAGATTGTTTAACTGATAATTACTTTTAAGTTCAGGATCAAGATTCAGGGTATTCAAACTACCGGGGATCAGGCTGTTTTCTATGGCAAGTATCGAAATAATTGCTTCTGTAATGCCTGCAGCACCCAGTAAGTGCCCTGTCCAGCCTTTGGTGGAGCTGCACGGTGTTTTTGCACCAAAAATGCCATAAACCGCTTTATCTTCACTGGCGTCATTAGACTTAGTGGACGTGCCATGCAAATTGACGTAATCAATGTCATCAGGACGAAGTCCTGCAGCATTGAGCGCGCGCTGGATAGCCAGTTTTGCGCCCATCCCCTCAGGGTGCGGTGTCGACATATGATAGGCATCGCTGCTTTCACCAATCCCTAAAAGCAGCATATCCCCGGCTGATTGTGAAGATTGTTTTTCCAGGAGTGCAAAGCCGGCTCCCTCTCCAAGTGAAATGCCATCACGATCCACGTCATATGGACGGCAGGGTGACTGCGAAACCAGACCCAAAGAATTAAATCCGTAGAGCGTGGTCAGGCAAAGTGTATCCACACCGCCAACAATAGCTGCATCGCACACCCCGGCAGCCATCATACGCGCGGCATTGCCGAACACCTTGGCCGTAGATGAACAAGCAGATGAAACCACCACTGCAGGACCTTTCAAGCCAAAATAACGTTGCACAAAATCAGCCAGCGAAAAGGTATTCTGTGTTTGTGCATAATGGAAATCTGCAGGCAATGCACCTGTTTGGGAATCCCGTCTTCGATAAGCCAATTCTGTTTGAAGAATCCCGGAAGTGCTCGTCCCCAGAAACACACCAATACGACCAGCACCATATTTCTGAATTGCAGCTTCGATGGATTCAGCAAATCCATCCTGTTGCAAGCCGATTTGCGCCAGCCGGTTATTGCGACAGTCATATTCGGCAAGATCCGGTCTGATACGCACGGCTTCCAACCCTGCCACCTGTCCGACAAAGGTATTCAGTGCCACATTTTCAAAAGCACAGGATGCCAGACCTGAACGCCTGTCACGCAGGGCATTGGCAGTCGCAGCCAAGCCAGCGCCCAGACTATTTACAATGGCAGTACGTGAAATAACGAGAGGTTGCATGCAAATTATTTGGAGAAAATGATAAAGGGATGAATCCCGCGAATTTTGTTCGTCAATAATCGTAATGAGGAAGCAAGGTAACGACAACTAAGCAATTTTAACAAATACGCAGCTTAACCACTAGCAGCATAGCTATTTGTACCAAAACCACAAGAGCAAATCTGTATTACAGCGAACAACTCAGATTTAGCAAATAATACCGGATGAAAAAACATTTCATTTTTACCGCGGAGGCGCGGAGGCGCCGAGTAAAACATTTACAAATCTCTTCCATATAAAACGCTCCAACCTCTGCGCCTCCGCGTCTCTGCGGTGAACTACATTTGATTATTAACTGCCCATCTCCCACAAGATGAAGAGGGAATCAAGCCTTCCCGAGTGAGAACAGACTAAGTACTTCCTCCAAACGCAACAGGTAAAGCAACCGACTTAAGCCCTTTATCCGCCAGCACTTTAAGTAATTGAGGTAACACTACCAACACCGCTGGCTCTGTGTCTGAGGTGCGTGCAACATCATGCAGTAATAAAATATCCCCTGCCACCAATCCTTGGGTAAGGCGTTGCAACACCAAAGCTGGATCACTCTTTACACCGTCAAACCCGCGTCTCGTCCACGAAGCATAATACAGACCTGCTTTTGCCAGAACGGGGTCCAGCATGGGGCTCCGAAACCCGGCTGGTGCTCTGAAGAATATAGGCGCGTGCCCAATAATGCTGGTTATTGCCTTCTGTGCTTTCTCAACCTCGCGGCGTAATCGAGACATCCCAAAAAAAGAGAATGTATTGGGATGACCATAACTATGATTTTCAACGCTATGCCCTCGACTCACAATTTCCTTAAGAAGTTCAGGGTGTGCCTCAGCCTTGGCACCTAAACAGAAAAAACTGGCTTTTGCCTGATACTGATCCAGTAAATCCAGCACGAGGGGTGTCACAACCGGGTCCGGGCCATCGTCGAACGTCAGTGCCACTTCTCCCCGCAGCGCAGCAGCTTCAGGGAGGCGCGTGATATTGGGGCCGAGCAGTTGCCCTTTTGGCCACAATACAGCCCCTACCAACACTAAATGATTCAGAACGATTAGGCCAATCACCCATAGCCACACCGAAGGTTGGAGCAGCACAACAATCAGCCCTGCAATATGCAGCTTGATGGAAAAACCAATAGCCGGTGCTGGTCGCCATGGGCGACTATTTCGGCTTAGGTCTAATGCGTTATTCACACTAAAAGTCATTCAACAATGTTCTCAAACTAAATTTTATTTACAAAAACCTGCCTGTCCAGCAAACCATGCCAAAGTGCAAGCCAGGTTTTCCAATCGTGCCCCCCATTTATCGCCAACACGTGTTGCGTAGGCAAACGCTCTGACAGCAACACGCTTGCCGGTGCGTAACGATCTTCTTTGCCATATCCCAAATAAATTCTGGGTAACGGCTCTTTGCCGGATGGATACATCTTAAGCCATGCCAGGAGGTCGCGTTCATGATCATCCGAATCGATATTGCCTGGATTCCAGCTATCTAACCCTCCGGCACGCACCACCTCGGCGATTGTTCCACGGACGCCCAGGAAAGGAGCCAGGAGGATAACACCCTCAATTATCGAAGGATACTTACGGGCAAAACTCAACGCCCCCAATCCCCCTATGGAAATACCCAATATCCAGATGCTTTGATAATTTTTTTCTTGCAGCGATGAAACAATATCATGCCGCAATTTCTCGATAATATTGCCTTCCAGATAATAGTCCACATGCGCGTTCACTGCGACGATATCTATCGGTAAATTTCGTTCTCGAATCCCATGAATAAAACCATGATCCACGAAATCCTGAGGGCGATCTTTGGCGCCAGGCAATATTATCAGCGCGTCGCGATTGCCTGTCACATCTGGTGCTCTATCAAAGATTGCGTCCATAGCCATGCTTTAAACTTCATTATTGAAATAAATCTTCCGGGTTTTTTGTGGGCAAAGCCTAAACCATACACTGTGAGCCCCTCTCCCTGCCCTTCTCCCACAAGGGGCGAGGGAACCTGCTGCTTTCCGAACTATTTTATTCCCCCGCTACCACGCATAGCTATGAGGATCCGGAATTAAAATTAGGGGATAACCCACTATGGTATTTGATTCTTTGGCACTGGATTGCTGTCCTGACGCACAATGAGAATGGCTGAGAACACCAGACTCAAAATCGCTCCCATTCCCACCGTCGAACCAATAGCCTTAAGCAGTGGAACATGGGAAAAAGCAAGCAAACCAAACCCTATCATGGTCGATATATTGGCGAACAGCAACGATACCAGCATGCGTTCCCTGTCCTCGCTCGTATCGCATGGACGATCAAAAAACAGGGCGTAATTAGAGCCAACTGCGACTACCAGCAACAAGCCGACCAAGTGAAATATGGATAGCGTGTGACCATTTAGCACCAGCACACACGTCACAATGATCACCGCTGCGGCAAGTGGGGCCAGCACTTCAAACACCCGACGGGGTGACCGTAAATTTGCAAATAATAAAATGACGATTGCTATGCCACCAAATAACGAGAACATGAGCGCCCCACGCCTATAAGTCTGGTACAACTGATCGGATTCATTCTTCATATCCAGCATGATTGCCTGAGGACCGGGTAACTTGGCTATTTCCTTTGTTATGGCTTCAGGATCGTTTACCCCTCGCAAAGACAGCATGGCAGCCCAGCCATGTTCGCGTTTTACCAGCAACGAATCCAGCCTCAACGCCAGATTAGTGCCTTGCAGACTACTTCTGGTGCTTAACGGCAGTGTTTTTGCCTGAGCAACATTTTCTAAAAAGGGTTTAAATAAATCCGGTTGAAAAGGCAACTCGTGCAATGCCTGCTGAAGGTTTTCTCGCAATACTTGAGGTGTTGGCAACGCAGCCTGACGCGCACGTTGCATCTGCAGGCTTGGCAAATAAGTGGCAGGAGACTCAAAGCCCTGTAACACGCCTTTTTCGGTCATCTGATGTAACACAACTGCTATATTTTCACTGGCCTGCAGCGCGGCTTCTTCGTCTTTCGCGTTCACAACAATCAAATAGCGGACATCTGGCGCACCAATGTCATTCCGCAACTGTTCATCAAGAAGTTGGTCAGCGTTAGGCAATGGGCTGAGGCTGGATAACTCATCGCTCCATAAAGGCCCGCGCTGTGACAAAACAATCAATATTACAAAGGCGCTGACAACCACCAGCAGCAAGGGTATGCGCAAGACTGGCGCGCGTTTGACTAATGCCATCACGATGGGTGCAACACTGGTAACCGCTCGTGCAGTGAACCCGTGGGGCAGCAACGCTGGCAATACCCAGCGCGTTACTGTCACTGCTACTATCAGCCCCACAATGGAGAACATGCCTAGCTGGGCAAGCCCGGGAAACCCTGAAAACAGCATGGCGCTAAAACCACAAATGGAGGTCAAGACGCCCAATCGCAAAGTTGGCCAAATACGTTTGAAAGTCGTTTTCGGTGATACGGAAGGTGCTATTTGCGTAAACAGATAAATAGCATAGTCCACGCCTTCACCAATGAGTGTTGCACCAAATCCCAGCGTAATGCCATGTACTGATCCAAATCCCAGGCTCACTGCAGCTATCCCTGCAAGCGCACCACTCGCTACCGGCAACAATCCTAATATCAAAACGCGCAATGATCGATAAACCAGTAATAACAGACAAGCGATAAGCACTGTCGCAATCAGAGAAAAACGCCATGCATCGCCTTTAATGCGGTCTCTGGTGCTGACGGAGAAAACTCCTGGCCCGCTTAATTGCAGCTGCACGCTCGCATCATGCCCGGCTAACTTTACGAATGTGTTATGGATTGCTGCAACGGCCCGTTCCTGGGCATCAATGTCATACCCTGCCGCTTTAGTCTGTAAAACGAGCAAGGCACGCTTGCCTTCTTTTGAAAACCACACACCTTCTTGCATTGCCGGTCTGGCTTGACCTTCCAGTTGTTCCAACAAGCGGATCAGTTCACCACTCGGGTCGTCTTTCAGTATCTTTTTGACTAATGCACCTGCGGGGCTGCCTAGCAGTTGCAGATCTTCTTCCAGGGAATTGCGTAACGCGGCAACAGAAAAATGCTCTGGCGTGATGGCAGGACTTAACAGATAGCGGTTTTTCCAGAGGAAATCGTGGTCTTTATCTTCACCAACATGTTCACCATTGTTAACAGAAACAAAATCAGCTTGTGTTCTTAACTGAGCCGCCAGCTGCTTGCTGGTATGAGCCAATATTTCCGGCGTGGCCCCTTCAAGCCCGACCAGTATCAAACGTGACACCACCCCTTCACGTAACTGCTCCACCAGCACTTGCTGTGCAGGCGTGGGGGATCTTGGCAAAAAAGCCGAAAGATCGGTACTGAACTCCGTGCGGCTAATGACGAAAATACACGAGACGATGAAGGCCAGCCAGATTCCAATGGCCCAGCGCGACATTACATTCACGAAGCATCCTCTGTTACTGTCATGACCGAACGATCACCCCCACTTTCGATAATTTCAATAGTGCGCACCCAATTCTTGCTGCCGCTGATAAGAATCTCTTCCACAACGGCTTTCATAACAGACTCCACCGGTATAAGCTGCAAACGCCATTGGTTTGCATTGCCGTCCAGGCTTACCCGATAAAACTTGCTCAGGGTTTGCAGATCGCCCGCCAATGTAGAACGAATGCCTTCCACAAAAGCCCATATCACTGGGTACTCCTGCAACACTACCGTGCGGCGCTGATTTTTTGTCTTGTTTTCAAGGGTCAGCTTATCCATTTCCAGCACCATGCTTTCGGGCTTGGGGAGCAGTGTATGTTTTTCCAGATGGCCAGGCGCGGTATAAATAAGCGTACCGGAAAGCTCCAGCGGCGTACTCAGTATGCTCATGTACTTGCGTTCAACAAACGTCCCTTTGGCCACTTTTACCTGCCCCAGGTTTTGCATGAGTTGCTTTACATCCATGCCAGCAGGTTTGGCTTGCTCAGTACCTGCTGCTGCAGACACACCTATCCCTGCCATCAATAGACAAACACCCGCCAGAAGTGAACGCATAAAATATTTATTTCCAGAAATCATAGAAGTTGAACCAGTTATAGGGAAAAAGCCGACAATAGTGTTCAAGGCGCCCGGTGTATTGTTTAAGTGCTTGCTCAAGCGCAAGCGTACGTTGCGATCGTTCAACCCGAGAAAGATCTGCAAAGCGTTCGAAATAAATATCATACTGATTGCCACCTCGGTAAAGGCCGAACATCAGGACAACAGGCTGTTTTAACATCATGGCGATGCGAAACGGGCCAGTGGACAAATTAGCCTGCTCTCCAAAAAAATCACAAGGAACCGTCCCTTCTCCTTCAATGGTCCTGTCAGCCAGCATACCAACAAATCCGCCTCGTTCCAGCGCTTCTTCCACCTTGAGCATAGAATCGATTTTACCCAGCGCGATAACCTGCATCACCAGATCCGGGTTAATGGCATTCAACACAGCATTCAGCTTTTTAGCATTTTCTTCATACATCACCATGCTTACGCTGGGCGCAATAGATTCACGGCCTAGTGAACGTATAATCTCGAAACTACCCATATGCGCACCAAGCAAAAAACATCCCTGCTTACTGGCTATCATGTCATCCATTACTGCCTGACCATGTACACGCACATTGAATAAATCAAACTGATTATTGAACAAAAATACCCGGTCAAGAATCGTCGATGCGAATGCATGCACATGACGAAACAAATCCCTTATGCCAGGTTTACGGCCCAATGCCTTTTGCAAATAGTTTCTGGAGGCTTTACGGGCATCACCAGAAAAAATCATAAAGTACAGACAAATAGGATAAAGCAGCAACCGCGCGGCTGTGCGCCCCATTTTTAGCGCAACCCAGACGATAAAACGGATCGCCAGCGCATTACTGCGTTCCGGGCGTGTTACCCATTCAGGGGCCGACTGGTCTTCTATCAGGTTGTCAGCAGGTTGTCGCATTTCACTATACCCGTCAGCACTATGTTTTCACCCACCATACATAGAAATTTAATCTCGTTTTGCACCGTCGCATCAAATTCAATATTAAAAAGATCACCCGGCCTGACCGGATGAGAAAATTTAGCCGATTTTATCTTGTATGGTGTCAACTGACGATTGAAACTCGCCTCCATTGCCAGCACCACCTCAGAAAGCAGCACTGCCCCTGGAATAATAGGGTTTCCAGGAAAGTGCCCAGAGGAAGTGGGATGATCAAGCGGGAATTTTTTTTCTACTTTGGTCAATGCGGGGTATCCATTTATAGTACAAGCTCGCTCACCAGTTTCTGGAGAGCTTCACGAGGCAGTTTACCGGTCTGATTACGGGGCAATGCGGCTACAAAACGAAGTGGTCGAGGTAAAAAAGCAGGATCAATACGCTGACGCAAGGCTTGCATCAACGCTTCACTGGTCAAATCCGGTGCAACCACAAATGCCATAAGACGGGTTACATCACCGTCTTTATCGTCAGGCATGACAAACACCCCGTCCTGCACACCTTCAATCGCATTCAGATGATGATTGAGATTGGACAAAGACGTTCGCTTGCCTGCAATATTGATCAGATCAGCCGTTCTTCCTTGCAGTAAAAAAGTCTCAGTACTATGCAGATCAATCAAGTCATTCAATAAAATTTCAGTTTCAACATGAGCCCCCCTGACCCAGGTTCCTCGCGCATCCTGTCTCAGCATAACATCCTGAAAAGTCCCCCACTCCAGAGTTTGTGCGGTACGGCGCGTAGCCACTTGCCCTGATTCTGTGCAGCCATAAATTTCATACAAAGGCGCACCAAATTGCTTTTCTGCTTCGATAGCCAACTGTGGCAAGAGCGGAGCCGTAGCGCAGAGCACAATATCCACTGGCGGCAAGGCTGCATATTCTGCCATTAATGCCCGCAAATGAACCGGGGTAGTCACCAGCATACGAGGACGTGGCAACGCATCCAGTTGTGCAAAAATATCCGCCGGGAAAAAGGGTTTACCAGCATGCATCGTTAACCCGCCTTGCATGGCAATCAGCGCGGTGGACTCCAGACCATACATATGCTGTGGCGGAACGGTTCCCAAAACACTCAATTCCGGGAAAGAATTCACGCCAAGCCTTTCTGCTGCGGCCCGCGCACTCCTGGCCAATCCACCCCAGGTTTTTCTGTAGGGCAAAGACTCCCCGGTTGACCCGGAGGTAAATACAATTGCTGCCACTTGCGACGAAGAAATAGAAGGAACTAAATGATTAGTGGCATCCATTTCAGAAAATTGCGGAAAGCTGACTGTTTCCAGCGAAAAATGCTCATTGGCAGTATCAGTTAAACAATACATGCCAGCATATTGCTGGCTCAATTTTTCAATCAGACTAACCGTATGATTGGGTGGCAACAAATTGATCTGCTTGCGCACCAGTGCGGCCGAAAAACCTACGATAAATCGATATCGGTCTGTACACAAATTAAGCAGATATGGCTGCTCAGGAAGCAACGCCGCTAATTGATAAACATCCCGCAAAAACTGGTTAACAGTGATTTTGCGTCCATCCTGAAAGGCGAATGTTTCGCCACCGTTTTTATGGCAGATAAGCGGAAAAGTATCTATCATGTTTAACGCGGCTTGGCACCAGTAGCGGATGAAAAATCTGTATTAAATGCCTGTACCGTCTGTTTTATTGTGACATGCGGAAAATCCCGGTAACGCAACACGCGATAAATATACTCACCAATAAACATGAATATCACCAGTGGGAAATTAATAAAGTTGATATAAAGTGACCATGTTGAAAGGGAAGTGAAATTAAACAACAAGATCGATGTCAGGATTTGCCCTGAGAAAAATACACACCAGGCGACCGTCACCCATTTTGTATATGACATCAGTCGCGCATCCAGTGTGCCGTGTACCCTGCGGGCCAGCCGCGTAATCAAAGGTTCTTTCCCCGGCAGTAATGTATGTCCAAAAAACCATAACAGAAATAGATTAATAGCTGCATGGGGAATGCCAAAAGCCGCATCAAAATGCGGCAACACATTACTCCGCAACACAAATAAAGCAATAGCCGCAACCAAAAAAACGGATACCCACAAAACCCGGTTTGTGGAATGCCTGATAGTCCAATAAGCTAAAACTGATAAGGGAACGAGCGCCAGAACCATCCGCATCAGAACAGCTTGATGGTCCATCATGGCGGCATGAGCCAGCCACGGATAGCCAAGGCAAGTTAGTACAACAAGCCATTTACCGAGAATACGGATACCGCGCATCATCTGCAACAGCCAGTCCTATTAATGAAATCACGAATAGAACAACATGCCCCTGAAGGAAAGTTACTCACCGGAGAACCTGCAGCGCTCATTCTGAAAAGATAATGTATTCATGATAAACAGTAGACGTATTTCTATGAAGATAGGAGAGAACTCTGATCAATTAAAATACCGAGGACAATTTAATTGATCAGGGTGCATTTTACACGCTTTCAACAGGTTGTAGAAGTAATTAGCCTAAAGCTTTATGACTGGAAATTATGCGCCAGAAAGCCTCACTAACCGCTTATTCGCTTGCATTAACCCTCGTTTGGGACTGTGCAAATATCCAGGAAATACCAAACCCACCACTCACCGAATACTTCTGTTTAAAGAGAGGACTATCTTCAAACGCCGCACCACTTAGACTATCTGCCCGCAGAAACATTCCCACCCAAAATTTTGGATAGCGTTTGGAAAGGGCAGCCGTAAACTGCGTACCGCTATACCCGCCATGCGCATTATAAGCTGGGCGATCCGGTGTTGCGTATTGAGAATCTACCGAATAAAAATACTCATGGTATTTTTTATCCCCAAAAATCGGCCCACCTGATAAGCCCACGTTCCAACCATCGCCAGATTTCAAATCCAGATTCAATACCGGACTGAATATGAGCCCAGCATTTCGAGTTTGAAAAGATTTGACTGCCTGAATGGATCGCACAGGCAATCTGAGCGTTAGTTCATAATCCGAATCCATGCTTTTAGCCAAAAACACATTGAGCTGAGGGCCGATTTCAAAAGTCGGATCCAGGTTTGGCATACCCTGACGCGCTGTATTGTTTTCACTTTTAACCGGTATAGACCCATTCAGACTCACGTCCAGCTCCACGCGATCTGATTTATACAATAGCCCTCTTATCTTTTGACGGTCTACCTGTAAAACTTCACCACGGTATACAACATAGGGGATTGGCAAGACATAACTTTGGCGCTGGTCCGATCCACGGTAATCCGGCATGCTAACCACCCCGGCACCAGCCCCCAACTCCCACAACGGTAATTCTGCCGAATACGCTGGAGCGGACACAAGGGTTAACGGTAACAATATTCTGACAAGATTCTTGTTATTTATTAGCATTTATCTTTACACCATGTTATTTAAACTGAAAAGCACACCCAATCACGCCTCTGCCTTACCCAAGCCAGCATGATTTACGCAAATAAAGCGCGATACTTTTCCAGAAATGCTTGTGCTTCAGGCTCGCCTTCCTGGGGTGCCCAAGCTGCTTTTTCATCCTGATTCAAAGGCTGATAGGGCCCAGCTTTAGATTCAAAGAATACACTTCCGGGTTCCAGTGCAACGAGCGTATGAAACACCCCGTGCGGAATATTGACACCCACAGCGTTTCCCGAAGGGGACATGACAGCTTGAAAGGTAATATTTCCTTCGCCATCAAAGAACAAAATGCCGAACTTACCACGTAATACGACGATCGTTTCATCCTTGCTGCCATCCTTATGGCAATGCGGGGGAATGTAGGAATCCGGTTCCATTGCGTTGAGCAAACGATGACTCGCATCCATATCGTTAACATGAAAATTATAGTTTTTGCGTTTGCGAGGTGATGCTTCCGCTGAACTCGACACTTTATTCAGTAAGTTCTGGTCAATGATTTGCAGGGATTCCATAAATGGTCTTTTTTTATCTCAAAAATGAACTATTGGAGTATACAACACTACAATAAACCTAGAAACGCAGAAAACGGACAAAAAAAAGGCGCGGTTCAATTTTGAACCGCGCTTAAAAATCCACCAAAGAAGGAGGATGGAGGAGACAACACCAAGTTCCTCGGGGAAGAGGAAGACCTCAGCGTTATTAGAATTAACTAATATTTGAATATAATGTGCAAGCGT
>JAYVLG010000177.1:0-2621 GCA_043759595.1 Sulfurirhabdus sp.
GAACTTATCAAATTCCTCATTAAAACTTTTTAGTTGATACATATTTTTCTGTGAGAAGCGACAGACTTACGACCTATTAAACGAGCGAGGTTTTGAAATTTTATAATTCAAATCATTTTTTATCGTTCTGGCACGCAAAATTAATCAGAATATATTTAAAAAATGATTTATTTCATTCGTTCTGGTTATACATACCTGTAATGCAGACTGGAGAGTGAAATGGATAATGAAATATTTGTTGCAGAGATCAACAAGATGGATTTACTGCATCTTCGTAATTTCGAGTTATTACATCGAGATGAAATTAGGACTCTTCCTGGTTATCCTGAATATGATACGGAGATTTTGATTGCAGAATGGGACGATAAAAATTCCACTGATCCATGCGCCATTGATAAAGTGCTCTTGGGCCTTGGCTGGAATATGAATCGCTATAACGACTTGAAAGTGAATAATCCGAATATGGCATCAATTTTGGCCAGTAAATGGGAAAGCGTGGCCAATGTGGCGAAGATCAAGGGTGACATGCTGCAAGTTGTTCGTGCTCTTGATATTTCCTTGTTTTTCGATCCCACAAGAAACGCTAATGCTTGCTATCTGGTGCAATTGTTTGCAAAAGAGAAAACACTTGATGGGCTCGATCGTGAAGCTCGTTTTGCATATTATTATCTGAACAAAAAATATGGTGATGGACATGGGAACCTGACTGGTTTTGGTGGGCATGTGTGGTGTCGAATCAGGAAACAGGGTGAGCAGAGTGCGCCAGACAATCCTCTGTTTAAAGAAGAGAACTTGAAACTGGCATCTTCAAGCCAACCTCAAGATACCTCTGAAAAATCAGCAAGCTTGATTGCGACAATGGCGACTAAATTGCTGGACAAGTCTGTTGAAGATAATTCTATTTCAGAACCTAAGCCGGATGTAGTTATACAAGAAACAAAAAAAATTAACTTGTTAAGGCCTGCCAAAAGTGAAAAATTTGAAGTTGGCAAGCCATGGTCATCGACGGATGATGCGATGGCAGTACTTATTTGCGATAAAGAATTGTTTGACAAGCGTTATAAAGATGAAGCGGAAAAAGATAATAAGCAGCAGCTTGGTATGCTTGCCGGTATCGCGAATAAGAAATGCTTGCCGCTCATTACGGAATCAGTATTTGCCGAGATAAAATTAATTGGCGCAGAACAGCCAAATTTTCATCAGGCGACAGAGGTTATTCTCGATACCCTTTATGCGCAGTGCCTGTCCGGCATGCCAGCATGTCTGCCGCCTTTGCTCATGCATGGCCCCGCCGGTGTGGGCAAGACCCGTTATGTTAAGCGCATTGCCAAGGTGTTAGGCCTGCCCTGCTGCGACATCTCGCTGTCTGGCAATTCAGATGCGTTCAAAATAACCGGCTTGAGCCGCTATTGGGGAACTGCGGGCCCTGGCAACATCGCCACCACATTTGCCAATACCGAAATTGCCAATCCGGTCTTCTTGCTGGACGAGATCGACAAGAGTCACAAAAGTGAAAATGGCGATCCTTTGTCGCGCATTCTTTTGCTGCTGGAAATGGAGACCGCCACCACCTTCAAGGATGATTTTATTGATGTGGCTATGGATGTTTCCTATGCTTCCTATCTGGCGACCTGTAACAAGATTGACGAACTGCCTGCTCCGTTACTCAGCCGCTTTATTTGCGTAAATATTGAACCACTTGATTACAATGGCCGTTGCATTTTTGTCAGCACTGTTTACAGGGAGCTACGCGAGCAGGAAAAATACGGTGCATTCTTTACTGATGATCTGTCACAAGACACACTGCGCGCATTGGCTGAATGTGAAGAGATGACGGGTAGAGAACTCAAACGGGTAGTGCTACAAGGAATGCAGCGCGCCTGCAGAGAGATCGTTTTTGGTAATAAACCAGCAAAGAAGTTCGTGTTGAAAGTGAATGACTTGCAGTTACCCACGAAGAAGCCGGCTGGCAAGAAAATGGGATTCATGTCATAGGGTATATCAGTGTTTTATGATGCAGGGTGGTAAGTAAGGTATTTGCTATAGCGGATACACATACCCTCAAGCTACAATCCAAATATTAACATTTACCTAAGAGCACGATGAAAATTCAAGTTATCAGGTTGGGTTTGTTTCTGCTCCTGTTCAGCATGGCAGTGACACCTGTCGTTGCTGAACCTGTGGCCACCCAAAGCGAACGGGTGGCGCTGGTGATTGGCAATGCCAACTATGCCAATGGGATGCTGCTCAACCCCGTGAATGATGCGCGTGCTGTTGCTGCCAAGCTTGAAAGCCTGGGTTTTACGGTGCTGCTGCGCGAGAATCTTAATCGCGAAGCGATGTACAGTTCCCTTGATGACTTCAGCAAGAATCTTAAGGCAGGCGGAGTCGCTTTGTTCTACTACGCTGGGCATGGCATGCAGATCAATGGCAAGAATTTCCTTATTCCGGTCGACAAAGAGATTCAGCGCGAAGATGATATTGAGTTTCGTGGCTTCGATGCCAATCAGGTTCTTGCTCGCATGGAAAGGGCCCGTAGCGGGGTCAACATGATGGTACTGGATGCCTGTCGCAATAACCCGTTTGCCCGTAACAATCGTTCAGCCAATAATGGACTAGCG
>JAYVLG010000178.1:0-15422 GCA_043759595.1 Sulfurirhabdus sp.
TCCTAGACAAAGAACGAACTGGTTTGAAAATCCTGCAGGTCATCCGTAGTGTCGACCCTCGTGGCGGCGGGCCCATCGAAGGCATGATCCAGCAGGGCGCGGAAATGCGCGCAGCGGGCCACGATGTCGAAACACTCACGCTCGATGCGCCCACAAGCCCAAGCGATGAACGCTTGAGTGACAGCAAAGTTCACTTTCTGGGCCCTGCTTTTCTCGGCTACGGCTACACCCATCGACTGGCGCCGTGGCTGCGCCAGCACGGCCCCGGCTACGACGTCATCGTGGTGCACGGCATGTGGCAGTACCACGGCTATTGCGTGGCCCGCGTGGCGCGGCAGTTGGGCCTGCCCTACGTGATTTTTCTGCACGGCATGCTCGACCCCTGGTTTGCGCGCGAATATCCGCTGAAGCATCTGAAGAAGTGGCTGTACTGGCCCTGGGCTGAATACCGCGTGCTGCGCGACGCCCGCTTCGTGCTGTTCACCACCGCCGAAGAATTGCGCCTGGCCCGTGAATCGTTCTGGCTCTACAAGGTGCGCGAGCGGCTGGTGGGCTATGGCATCAAGGGCCGAGAGCTGCCCATCGGCAGTGCCCGCGAAGCCTTCCTGTCCGCCTACCCGGCCTTGCGGGGCAAACGCATCTTGCTGTACCTGTCGCGCATCCATCCCAAGAAGGGTTGCGACATGCTGATTGAGTCTTACGCCCAACTGGCCGCGCAGCACCCCGACACCCACCTGGTGATGGCCGGCCCCGACGGCGTTGGCTGGCAGGCGAAACTGGAAGCACGGGTGGCGCGGCTGGGCTTGTCAGACCGCATCAGCTTTCTTGGCATGCTGACCGGTGTAGTGAAGTGGGGCGCATACGACGCGGCCGACGCCTTTGTGCTGCCGTCGCACCAGGAAAACTTCGGCATCGTGGTGGCCGAGGCCTTGGCTTCGGCGCTGCCGGTATTGATTACAAACCAAGTAAATATTTGGCGCGAGATAGCCGAGAGTCGAGCCGGTTTTGTCGAGCCAGATACGCACGAGGGGACGGTCCTTTTGCTAAAGAACTGGCTCGACTTGTCTGATACCGGAAAAGACGCGATGCGCACAAGTGCACTGGACTGCTTTAGCCGGAATTTCGAAATTGGAAAGGTAAGTGAAGCACTTCTGCTCGCCTTGAGTGACGCTCTTGTACCCGAGAATGCGTGCAGCGAAGCTTCTGCGAAAACGGCGCGAATTGAGCGCGGTTGACAATTACAGGCTCAGTGGAAAAAGGGCCTTTGTAGTGGTAGGCCGCAACACTTGAACTGGTGCCTCCGCTAATTACTACAGCACGGCGCCGACGGTTGCAACATCAATTCAGGTTGCCGCAATAGCTTCAATTTGTGCAACCAAGTCGATTTCGTTTTAAGAGAAAATTCTTCTGACGATATTCAATAGCCTTGAAATATTCCGATCGCAAAAAGGGAATAAGAAAATGTATGTACTAGGAATCAATGCTTTTCATGGCGACTCGTCAGCGTGCTTGCTCTACAACGGCACCATGGTCGCGGCGGCAGAAGAAGAAAGATTCAGAAGAATAAAGCATTGGGCAGGATTCCCTTCAGAGGCGATTAAATATTGCCTTTCGCACGCAAAGATAGGACCTTCCGAACTGGCGCATATCGCTCTTAATCGCGACCCCAAAGCCAATTTACTGAAAAAGGTCGGCTTTGCTTTGGCGAAGCGACCCGATTTCAGCTTGATGATGGATAGGCTGAAGAATCAGCGAGATTGGTCATCCCTTGAATCTAATTTCAATGAAACATTTCCAGAAGCAGTCGTTAAGGCAAAATTCCATTACGTAGAACATCACCTTGCGCATCTGGCGTCTAGTTACTACGCATCAGATTTCCGCGAGGCGCTAGCCATATCTATAGACGGATTTGGTGACTTCGCCAGCGCGGCATGGGGTCTGGGCGAAGGAAGCAAGCTTGAGGTGGATGAGCGAATCTATTTCCCTCACTCGCTTGGCGTCTTTTATCAGTCTATTACACAGTATCTTGGTTTCCAGCACTACGGCGATGAATACAAGGTGATGGGCCTGGCTCCGTATGGCAAACCAAGCCAAATTTCTAAGATGAGAGAAATTCTGAAACTTCATTCAGATGGAAGCTTCAGCCTC
This sequence comes from Sulfurirhabdus sp., assembly GCA_043759595.1. Lineage (GTDB taxonomy): Bacteria > Pseudomonadota > Gammaproteobacteria > Burkholderiales > SMCO01 > Sulfurirhabdus. The sequence goes on from JAYVLG010000178.1 coordinate 2,149, forward strand.
AACCTCACCTATTTCAGGCACCATCGGGAAAAGGTTGACTACGAATGGAACGGCGGGGTACCCAGTGTAGGTCGACTGTATTCCGATGAACTCGAAAGTCTTCTCGGAAAGAGCAGAGCGCCCGATGAGAAGATATCTCAATATCACATGGATATAGCAAGCTCTGCCCAGTTGATGTACGAAGAAGCGTTCTTAAATCTAATCAACAAGTTGTACTCGAAATACGGCAGCAAGAACCTAGCACTTGCGGGCGGTTGTGCAATGAACTCCGTTGCCAACGGAAAAATATTGACAAATTCCCCTTATACAGGGGTCTACATTCCGCCGGCTGCTGGAGACGCTGGTGGCGCAGTAGGCGCAGCCATGGCGGTTTGGTACACCGTCAGTAAAACGCGCACTTCTCAAATGAAGCACGCAGCTTGGGGACCGGAGTACGCTGATGTCGATATTCAACAATTATTGAATGAATTCAAGTCGGAAATTGAAGGCGAAAGCTGCAGCGTCGTCCAAATGCAGGACGAGGCGGATCTTTGCCGGCGCACCGCCGAAGCGATAAGCAAAGGCAAAGTAATAGGTTGGTTTTCAGGCCGAATGGAATGGGGCCCGCGCGCTTTGGGAAATCGGTCAATCTTGGGCGACCCACGCCGAGATGATATGAAAGATATATTGAATCTCAAGATCAAGAGGCGGGAATCGTTTAGGCCCTTCGCACCGTCAATTCTCCGGGAATCTGTTGCAGACTGGTTCGAAACAGATACAGACGTGCCTTTCATGATGCAAGTCCATCAGATCAAGCCTGAGCGCCGTCCACTCATACCTGCTGTGACACACGTAGACGGGTCGGGTCGTCTACAAACAGTTACGAAAGAAGATAATGGTCGCTACTATCTGTTGATTAAAGAATTCCAAAGAATAACTGGCATACCACTGCTGGTGAATACATCGTTCAATGAAAATGAACCTGTTGTCTGCCGCCCCGTTGAGGCTCTAAATTGTTTTCTGCGAACGAAGATGGACGTTCTGGTGTTGGGAAATCACTATCTAGAGCGTCAGACCTAGAGTGTTGTCTCGCTCTGCCGAAACGGCAGCCCGACTGCCACAGGCAAGGCAGGCGGCGATGCATTCATCTGAAAAAGAGCTCAAACAAAAAACTTTGCGGCTATGTTCGCATTTCTCAGTGCCAAAAAATCATCTGTTTTGGGTTGAAATTGCAACAAAGCGACGAAAAACTGAATTCGAATAATAATCACAACCGATCCGAATGTCTTTAAAGAGAAATAGTCTAACAACAATAGTCAGCGCAATCGTTCCAGCTATTGCAACGCTATTTCTGACTCCCCTTTATCTTAAGGTAATTGGGCAAGAGAGCTATGGAGTCATGGCTCTGATATGGCTCCTTCTTGGCTATTTTGGAGTGTTCGAGGGTGGACTGGGTATAGCGATATCGCAAAAGATCTCCACCGATAACAGCGATTTGACGAAGAGGTCTGAGCGGGTTGGGACTGCTTTGGCCCTGGCAGTAATTTTGGCTGCGATCGGCTCGCTTGTCATGGTTCCTTTGGCGTATTACTATTTTAAAAACTATGGTCAAAGCTTTACAGGCAACAGTCGAATCTATCTCCTCATCGGGATGCTCTGCGTTGGTCTGCTTTTGGCGAACATCTCTTCCGTAATCGGCGGTGCTATCCGTTCGGCAAGTGATCTAACCTCATACAACGTGATCGTCACATTTGCTTCTCTTGCTTTTCAAATTACCCCACTGATCACAGGAATCTACATCAGCACGAGCGTGGAGTGGTTAGTTGTGAGTGCCGTAGCTGCGCGTGCCCTACCGATCCCAATACTCTATTTTCTCATGAAGAAATTAATATTAGGTGACCAGAAACCGCTCATAGCAATGCGGCATGCGCGCGAAATGGTCCATTTTGGTCTATGGGTATCCGTATCTTCAATTCTCACCCCACTCATGACCGCACTCGATCGGTTCATTATTGGGGCAATCAAAGGGCCAGCATCTGTCGCTGCCTACACACTTGCGCTTCAACTCAGCGATAGAGTTGCCATGGTGCCGTCAGCCATCTTGTCGCCGTACTTTCCGCTTTACGCAAGAAGCAGTGGTGACGAAAGAATTTCTCTGAAGAAGAGAATTTACTTCAAATACAACCTGATAACGGTGGGTTTGGCAAGTTGCACGGCGCTAGTTGCCGATCCATTTCTTAGGTTTTGGGTCGGCGCATCAATAGCGTCCGAAGCTGGTAATGCTGCTTCGCTGGTGGCGGTGGGATTCTGGGCCAACTCTCTGGCCAGGCTTTCATACGCACATCTCCAGGCCGAAGGGCGTCCACACACGGTAGCAAAGTGTCATTTGATTGAGGCGCCCATATATTTGGTATTTTTATACTTCTCAATCAAATACGGAGGTTTATTGGGAGCCGCCGCCGCCTACTCAAGTCGTTGTATTTTCGACATGATGCTTTTGGCTTATGTCAGCGGCGATATCGCAATATCCTGGCGTGCAAACTTTTTTGGTTTCATTGCCGTGTCCGCTGCCAGTACTTTCGCAATAGCTATATCGAATGGCTAGAAGTTTCTGTACTTCGATGATCCGGAAAGAACAAGAGGACATACCTGCCTGAGCAGCTAGGCTGCCGATTGTTTTGCCACGGGAAACTACTGCGCTTACGACTGAAATTATCAGCCATATATGAAAAAAAGCAACATATCCATTGCGATGTGCACTTACAACGGAATCGCATTTCTCGATCAACAATTGAAATCGTTGACCGAGCAGACTTCGCTGCCCTTGGAAGTGATCGTATGCGATGACGGGTCAACCGATGGGACGCTGCAGATACTTAAGCAATTTGCCGAATCCGCACCATTTCCAGTCGTGGTTCGAAAAAACGAGCACAAACTCAATTTCACTGGCAATTTCTTCCAGGCAGCATCGCTGTGTACCGGCGACTACATTGCCTTTTGCGATCAAGACGATATTTGGGAAACATGCAAGCTAGAGGTGGTTCAAGCCCATATTGATCTGACGCATGCCGACTTGTATGTACACGAAGGGCTCGTCATTGATGAACACAATGAGAGTAACGGAAGAATCATTCCCAATCTGCAAGCGCCAACGGAATGCCCAGAACGCCCCCCGTTTGACCAAGGCGCGAAGGGCTTTGCAATGGTTGTTTCGAAAGTAGTTGTGGGAGATATACTCTGCAACTGGGATTGGGCTGAATATTTAAAATTTGAAAGACGATTTGGCGCTCCGTTCGGTCATGATTTAGTCATCTACGCATGGTGCTTGGATAGGCAGATAGTCAAAATATATCAACGTCTGGTTCGCTACAGGATCCACAGAAACAATACAACGGCAACGTATGAAGAAAACACGAGTTTTGGTCGGCGGGTAGCAGCTCGTCTCAAAGCCGTGCAGTTTTCCAATTTTAATTACACGCCAGCGGCCAGGAAGTGGCGCCAAGAAGCGCGCTTGCTTGTTAGGTTCAAACTGACCACATGCCATGGTGTAGGCTTATTGCATCGTTATCTATCCGAATCTGCCAGTATATGGGGTCTTCGGGGTCGCATGTATCGGAATGGAATTCCATTTCGAGCAAGATGGAGGATACTAATTCTTATGCACCGACGAAGGAAAGAAATAGAATTCGGAAGAACTTTGAGTTTTCTGGCAATCGTAAAGGATCTATTGTTGCTGCCCTTGTCTAGAAGTAAGCATCCATTGAAACCCTAGTGGGTCGCAACTACGACCGAGCCAAGAGCGCATCGGTGGGTGGACAATGGATACCACGCTCATCCCGTGCCCAGCAGGGCAACGATGCCGCGAATATTAATATGATGAAGAATCAACACTGTGGGACACTCAAGGCCGTGTTGCCTCTGGGGCTGTAAATGCACTGCCTATGACAAACGAGCAAATTTCAACTGCTTTGGGAGGAGTAAGCTCGTCTACCTTGTTGCACATTCTTCCTGCCGGCGCCGGCGGCATTTCCGATTACGTTGAACGCTGCGTTGAGCGGCAACCGCACGCTTTCAGCCAAGCGTTGAAGGAAGGCGATCAGATTGCCAGCACTAAAAGCGTCCTGTTGCATCTTTCTGGCTATGGCTATGCCCGGAAGGGTGCGCCATTTTGGCTGTTGGAAAAGATGATTGCGCTTCGCCCGCAAGTTGAGTCCTTCGGTATATTTTTTCACGAAATTTATGCGACCGGTCCACCATGGCGAACGGCTTTCTGGATGTCACCTGCCCAGCGGTACATCGCGATGCGAATGGTGCGCCTTTGCGACTATTGGATAACAAACCGGGAGTTGTCAGAAGCTTGGCTCAAAAGTTATTCAACGACAAAACTGCATGCCACATTGCCGGTGTTTTCGAATGTCGGAGAAGGTAGATCGCCTTTGGTTGCGCGTTCGCGCACCGCTGTTGTTTTTGGCGGCCCTGAGTTGCGTTCGTCCACATACTCGCGACATGGGGCAGAACTGCTGAGTTGGGCGCGACGCCATGGAATTTCCATTGTTGATATTGGTGCGCCGATGGCAGATTTGCAATTGGTGGCGCGTCTCAAAGATCTTGGCGTTGCATTCAAAGGCAGGCTGGATGCCGTTACGACAGGAGAGATATTGTCCAGCGCTGCATTCGGTTGCCTGACGTATGATTTTCGGTACGTAGCGAAAAGTGGCGTGTTTGCCGCATACAGTTCGTACGGATTGTGTCCCATATTGTTTTCTACAGATTATGGCGCTGCCGACGGTCTGGCGCCGCATGTCCACTACATGCCTGGACTGCCGGCTGCAGATATAGAGCAAGCAGCGTTCATCGCGATGGCATCCAATGCGTCCGCTTGGTATAAGAGGCACGACCTTGAACAACATGTAATGACGCAGGCCTGTTTGTGGGAGCGTTCTTTGCAGCAACGAGGTGTCAGCTTTGATGAATGAAGTCCTTTTCTTGTGGCGACATCGAGAACTTTCGAATAGGGCTGGCAGAACCTTGGTCGTTTGGTGCAAGCGAATTTTTTATTTGCCGGCACTGCTCTCGCGTCTGATGAAGGTTTCAGTCTGTCGGCGTCGCGGTGCGACTATCGGACGAATGACTTTTCTCGGAGGAGCAGTCTTTGTAGGAAAACTGAACCGGTTAACCATTGGTGCCGAGGTTGCATTGGGGAGGTGCCAGATACATCTGAATTCGAATGTATCGATCGGAAACCGTGTGGTCATGAACGATGGGGTTACGTTGCTGACAGGCACGCACGACATCAAGAGCCGAAATTGGAAGCTATCCACGAAGCCGATTGTCATAAAGGACTATGCGTGGCTTGCAGTCAACGCAATGGTGCTCCCCGGCGTGAGAATTGGTCGAGGTGCCGTGGTCGGCGCCAACGCGGTGGTGAGACGTGATGTGGCGGCATACGAAGTTGTTGTGGGTAACCCAGCCATGCCATTGGGCACTCAAAGACGACGCGACCTGAGTTATTCGCCCACTGCCTTGTACGCACCGATTGAGGCTTGGGTAGGACCGCAGTTCGTTCCTGAGAACGTGTGATGCCAGCAAAGCATCCGCGCAGCGTATTGGTTGCCCATCCCGGACAGCAGCATTCGCACCAACTCGCGCTTGCGCTGCACGAGGCGGGCTTGCTGAAGGCGTATTGGGCTGGAATGCCAGTACGGTGTGGCCCTATCCCATTGAAATATCAGATGCTTGGCGGATTGGCTCAGCGCATACGACAAGTGGACATACCGGATTCGTTCAGGCTGCATCCTTGGTACTTTCAAGCAGTACTCAAAGCTGGATTGGGTGCATCCAAATGGCACTTCAGCGGAATAAGAGCCGATGACTTCACCCACAAGTTGTTTCATGCTTTCGACGCATGGACGGCACACCGTGTCGCACAACTGAAGCCAGCACTCGTCGTTGCATTTGAAAATTCTGCCCTTCAGACTTTTCAGGCTGCAAAGAAGGTAGGTGCCAGGTGTATCTTGGATGCGCCAGCATTCGAGCACGCGGCAGCAAGCGCTGCGTTGGGAGCAACGCCGGAAGGCTTCACACTGACCGTCAATGCGCGAAAGGATCGCGAGGTAGAACTGGCGGATGTGGTGCTGACCTGCTCGACTATTGCGCGTGAAACCTATGTGGCCGCAGGTGTCAACCGCGAAAAAGTTCTTTCGATGCCGCTTGGCGCCGCGCCGCCGGTTTCAGTCGTTGCATGGGAACCGCATGACGGGCCTATTCGGTTTGTCTTCGCTGGGGCCCTGCGTAGCCTGAAGTCAATCGATTTGATTCTGCAAGTGTTCAGTCGGTTGCATTCGAATGGCTTTGAATTTGCATTGACGTTCATCGGCGGCGAGGTGGAAGCTGGCTGGGTGGAGCAGATACGGAAAGTACCCTGCGCTCATTATCTTGGGCAGGTCTCTCAGCACGAGCTATTTGATCAGCTGGCTCAGTCCGACTGCCTTCTGTTGCCGTCCAGATTTGAGTCTTTTGGAATGGTCGTGGCTGAGGGTATGGCATGCGGCACACCGGCCATTGTTTCCACCCGGACTGGTGCCAAAATGATCATTGAAAAATATGTCGGCGCCGGTTGGATCGTTGAGTGTGATGACAACGATCTTTATGAATGTATCAAGGCTCGAATCGTGAATAGATCTGAATTGTTCGCTTCCCGAGTAGTCGCACTAGAGGCTTCAAAGGAATTTACCTGGGGCTCTTATAGAAAACGGGTTTCAAGCGTTATTGCGGAACAATTATCCTATCTGTCGCCCTCAGCATGACTGAACATACAGGCATTTCGCAGTTTCCGAAGCCGAGCTTCGAAGTCAAGCTTTTTCTTGTTATTCTTGGAATCGTCATATTTGAAGGCGCTTTTAGAAAGTGGATATCTGCCGGTTTGACGGGACCGATTATCCTCGCCCGCGATGGCCTTGCTATTTACGCAGTACTTACTGGCCTGAGAGACAGAGAATTACGCGACAGACTTGGATTCCAACTGTTGGTGCTGTGGACCGTGATAGTAGTAGGCTGGGGCCTGCTACAAGTTTTAATTAACGGAACTTCACCGCTAGTCTTTCTGATTGGTTTGAGATTTTGGCTGCTTTACCTGTGGTTGGCTTATGTCATTTCTGTGTATTTGAGCGTCAATGATGTGCAATTTGTAGCTCGGGTGTTGGTGTGGACTCTAGCCGTGATGCTTCCGCTGGTGGTAGTTCAATTCTATTTGCCGCCATCATCTTTTCTGAATCAGCAGGTTGACGGCGACGAATCAGAGATCTTCCGGGTGACTGCTGATATTGTTCGAACCACGGGAACTTTTTCTTTCGCCACCGGCTATGGAATATTTCTCAATTTCTTGAATCCGTTTGTTCTTGCTCTCTTGGCCGACAAGGCACCATCTGCTTCTTGGGCGACACGCGCTCCTATTCTTATATTCTTGCTGTTGGCTGTTGCCACGATGGTGAGTGGGTCGCGCGGGGCGATTATTATGTTTTCAGCAATGATCATAATATTTGCGCTGGGTATTTTTGTGCGGCCAGGGAGGGGCAAATCAGCTGCAAGTCTGTTGCCCTTGATTGGCATTGCCTTGGTCGTCTTCGCTGTGCCCTACTTTTCTTCGCGAGCCGTAGATGCCACAGAAGAGCGATTTATATCGGCGGCTGATAGCGAGGATATACTCGACAGGCTGAGCCGTGATTTTTTCGGCGAACCCGAAGCTTGGGACAATTTTACAACGATCGGTTCTGGAATCGGATCAGGCAGTAATTTCGCAAGCGTTGTTTCGGTTGGTTATCGTGATTTTCGTCTTGCGGAGACTGAAAACGGCCGAACGATTCTCGAAGGTGGGGTGATCGGCATGCTGTATATTCTGATGAAAATATCCATTTTGGTTTGGGGGATCAGCCGTGCAATGAAGTTGTATATCCGCACTGGTGCCATGTTGCCAATATTGATTTGGGCGACGCTAACGGTTGGGCTGTCTTCTTGGTCGATGATCGGTCAACTGACGGTGAACGCGCTCGGTTTCCTACTGTTTAGTTTGGGACTGGCGATGGTCAGAGATGTAGGAAACGATCGACGGGTGGTGCTACCGGGTCATTGAAAATGAAGGTGCTTTTGATTGGAAACTATTTGCCTGACGGGCAGGAAAGCATGTTGCGGTTTGCAAACCTCGTCGCTGAGGGGGCGCTTGCATTGGGTCACCAAGTGCGGCTGATTCGTCCTGCTACCGTTTTTGGTCGTCTTCCTGTAAGTTCGTTCGCCAAGAAATATTTGGGGTATATAGATAAGTTAATTATTTTTCCTTTTGTTATCATTCGGCGTGCAATATGGGCTGATGTTGCACACGTCTGTGATCACTCAAACGCGTTTTATTTGCCGTTCCTTCTAGGCAAACCGTCTTTGGTCACTTGCCATGATCTCTTTGCAGTCCGGAGCGCAAGAGGCGACTATCTCCAACATTCGGTCGGTCGCGCTGCGAAGCTCATGCAGTCATGGGTCGCATTTTTCTTACCTAGATTTAAGGCCATTGCCTGCGTCTCGGCCGCGACGAGGGCTGACTTCATTTCTTTGTTTCAGGAAGCTACCCAGCGAACGCATGTCATTTACTTGGGTTTGAGCTATCCGTATTTCCGAATGGACCGGTCTATGGCTATGGCGAGGCTATCTGGTATTGGAGTGGATGCGGGCGCAGATTTTTTCATGCACGTCGGAAACAATAATTGGTACAAAAATCGCGCAGGACTTCTCGATATTTTCGCGGAACTTTTGAAAAGGATGGATACAAAACCTTTACTTCTTCTCGTTGGAAAGGAAATGACTTCAGGGATGCTTGACCAGTGCGATCACTTGGGCATTACCAGCAATGTTCGAAGCCTTAGCGGGGTGTCAAATGAGGAGCTGTGCGCGCTCTATAGTTGTTCAAAGGGTCTGATATTTCCGTCGCTAAAGGAAGGGTTTGGGTGGCCTGTTCTGGAAGCTCATGCTTGTGGTTGCCCGGTCTTTACTACCAATATGCCGCCGATGACTGAGGTCGGCGGATCGGGTGCGGCATATTTTGATCCTTCAGATCCATGCAGCGCCAGTCTTCTCATATATCGATCACTTGGTAATCTTGAAGTTTTGAGCGTGAAGGGTTTTGAAAATTCCCATAGGTTTTCCAGTGAGAAGATGATGCAGGCTTATTCGGAGCTTTATCGCGTTTGCGCAGAGTAATAGCTGTCGTTTAGAGGTTCGTTCGTTGCAGGTGCGGTCAGCACACGTGCTTTTTCAGATCATTAAGGTGGTTCTGTGATTTCGCGTTATTGAAAGACGCGGATCTGAAGTGAAATTGAAGGCAATTTGTGGGGTACAAATCGAAATGGCAAATTCTAGCGAGATTCAGCTGCAGCGCGACTATTATTCTCGGACTGCAGGCAATTATGAAGATATGCATGTTGATGCCGCGGACGAGCATTACTTCGCGTTGAGTTATTTGGTCGGGATGCTCGATTTCCTCGGTGTGCGTTCGATACTTGATATCGGTTGTGGTACCGGGCGTGCCCTGCGATTCATTAAGCAGCAGCGGCCAGAAATCCGAGTTGTTGGGGTGGAGCCGGTTGAGGCGCTTCGGAATATAGGGTATTCATTGGGTTTGTCTGCGGAGGAGTTGATTGATGGTGATGCGACAAAGCTGAGCTTTCAATCAGGCGAATTCGATTTGGTTTGCGAATTCGGAGTTCTCCATCACATACCTAATCCGGAAGGTGCTGTGAGCGAGATGCTGAGGGTTGCGAGGCTGGCTGTCTTTATTTCTGATTCCAATAATTTTGGGGGCGGATCATTCCTTGCACGCAGTGCCAAGCAGCTAATTAATGCCTTGGGACTGTGGGCATTTTTTAATTTCGTTAAGACTGGGGGAAAAGGCTATTCGATATCAGAGGGCGATGGCATTGCCTATTCTTATTCAGTTTTTAATAATTATGCACAAATAAGGTCTCAGTCTCGGGTAGTCCATCTATTGAACACCTGCGATGGTGATAGAAATATTTACAGATCTTCAAGTCACGTCGCACTGTTGGCCACAAAAAAGAGGTGACTTCTAGATACCCAAAGGTGAGTCTTGTGCGAGTGTAGTAAGTGGTCTCTGCAAACAGCCGCCGGATGATTGTTATTTCATCAGGCCAGTCATCGGGGCAGCCATAGAGCCAACAAGACGATTTGATGAGAACTGGTCGGAAAGTTCTCGACAAGTGGAAGTCTCACATGGGCCTGGCCAAGTACCACGCCCGCCGAAACAACTGGTTTGAGCGGTCCTACTTCGTAATTTGGCCGGTAAAGGTTGTTGGAGATGCAAGGCGATGGTGCGCGTTTGATTGGCCAAGGCTATCTCTCTAGACGCCCATTCCTCTTGAATTTGGCGTGTGCGGATATTATTGAGTTTGTTCGATCGCAGTGATTGCGCCGCTCCCCCCTCGAGATTGACCGCGTGCATGATTCGCCGTTAAAGCTTCTGCAATTTCTAGAGGACTGAGCGGACTGTTATATTTCAGACGGTCGCGGGCTTTTTGAGCCTGAATATTGCCTGGTCGCCGCGATTGGTAGAGTTCAATTCCTTGGACTTAAGTTCATAGTTTCTTATTTGCTCTGAACTAAACATTGATTTGCTTGGTGTTAAGCCATACGACCTGGAATCAGTTAGGGGAATGCCGTTCGCGTATTGCTCACTGCCCCAGAACTGAAAGCTTGTCGAGTCATATTCAATCTCCGAACATTCGAACCCGATTTTCCGCGCCAACAATGTGAAGCTTTTTTCGGTATGTAGGAATAAGTGTCGCGGCGCGTCCAGTTGCACCCAATTTAGTCCGTAGCGCTCCCAGGCATAGGATGAGCAGAGCGGTATGCGGACAATGCAACTCCCGCGAGGCGACAATCGTTGAAATGCTAGCTTCAGTGCTCCGTGTTGGTCGGGCATGTGTTCCAGAGAGTGGTGGAACATTATTAGGTTGAACTGTTCGCCGATGGATTCAAGAGATTGCTTCAAGACAAGCGGCCTGCCCCTGAATTCCAGGTCATGGTCTATAAATGGATCGATCCCAACGGCGTTATGGAAGCCGCCGCGCCTGAATTCTCCAACCAGGAAACCAGCCCCGCAACCTACGTCCAAGATCCTGGAATCAAGTGACAACGTTTCGCGAATCGACCCGAGAAAATTGAATGTCGTAATCGGTCTTCTTCCGTGCGCCAATCGCCCGATTACTCCGCTTCGAAGGATTGAATATCTATTTCTTAGCCCGCCTATGTATTCTGCAAAACCTGCTTTCTCTTTGATTTTGCTGAATGAGTAGTAGTTTGATCCATAGTGAATTTCCATATTGGGCGGTATCTTGCAAATTTGAAGGCACCCGCAGTTTACGCATGAGAAATACGGGTGAGCGCCCCCCATGCCAAACATCTTTTCCTCAGCAATCCAGATTGGATGGTCTTCAAAACTATTGCAGATCGAGCATTTCATTTGATTCTCCGTGGCGTGATTTCCGGCGTGTAGATATTATCGTGGATGCCACGATCAAGGTCGCGCTAGTTTTTGTCTAGAAGGCCTGCAGCGACCGTGATTTGAAGCCGCAGGCTAAGAAGTACAACCAGTGATACCACGGCATGAAGATACGCACTGGCGTGGGCGCCCAGTCTGGGTCGATACTAATTTTGGTCAGTATGTGGCGACGAGCGTCAACGATGTGATCCAGAGTGACATCCTGCTGCTCAGCGTCAGGACCGATGCATTTGTTTTGCGTGACCTAATGGAGCATGGGTATGTTCGATTGCTATGTCGGAAACTTACCAATCAGCGATTGAGCGATGTTGACTGGTATTACTTAGCGTGAGTTCAGTTTTCTTGTTAGTAGTGATTTTAAGTTTCCTTCTGCTAATTCAACTGGCACGGCTAAGATATTTCCGTCCTCCCATTTTGAGATCGATCTGAGGGCGTAGCCGTTCTTTCTGAAAAATGTTGCGAAATTTGTGTCGGCAATGAATTGATAGAACCTGTATGAATTTGGAAATATATCTTCTTTCGCAGATTCCGAAAGGTGTCTTTCATTTTCAGACCATTCAAAGAAAACAACAGGTCGATATTTCGATAAAGTTTTCTTAAGGCCTCTTATTACCTTTTCTTCAAAGCCTTCAACGTCTATCTTTATAAAGTCCAGGTGATGGAGGCCAATTTCTTCGAAAGCGTCATCCCCGATTCTTATTTGCAGTGGCACAGATTCCGTGCTGCCACTGCTGTGGAGAAAGCTACCTGTCCCCTGGTTGTTTGATGCCGGTTTTTGATATGAGCTTATGCTATTTTCATTGCCTAGTGCATATCTGTGGAGCTTGACGTTTTCTAACTGGTTCTCTTTGATTTTGAGTTCGGCTTTTTCGGCGACTTCGTGAAATGGCTCAAAGGAGAGCACTTCTTTCGAGATCAGTGCTGCAAACAATGTGTGATGCCCAACATTGGCGCCAATATCAACGACTATCCCTTTATTGTTCTTGGGAGTAAAGTCGCGCATTAGATTGAGTTCTTCGATGGAGTAGGCGCCGTAATAATAAACGCTCCAGTCGATGAAAGAGGCCATGTTGCCGGTGTATTTTCCACCGAAGAATGGTGTCGAGAATTGTTTCGGTTCCGTAGTTTCTGGATTGTCGAAGATTCGGAGTACGCGGTCTCGTAGGCCAAATCTGAGAAAGTTGCACCGACCAAACATCTGCATCAAGTTGTATTTCATTTTAGATCCGTATTCATTTTGTTAGTATCTCATTCTTGGGCAGGACTATTTTGACTCGATGATTCCGAGCATACAAAGTATTTGCGGAAGCCGTGATTGATCGTGTACCAGATATGCCTATTGCTTTTTTCACTTTCGCCAAGTAGCCGATGTCATCGTTCTTCGCGCCTGGGTGACTGCGTTTCTGAAAGTCGATCCGAGGAATAAATTCAGAGCGACAGCAAGGTCGGTGCCAGCACAGCATCTAGGCGACCTTTTGGGAGGTCAACAAAATCATAGGTTTTAACGGCTTCAACGCCGGGGGCGAACTGGCGCGCGCCCCCTTGATTGCGGGTGTGCGGTGTGCGCGCTGGGGGCGGCCTGCCGGCGCTGCGCAACGCTGCAGGCAAGCTGGAAGCCGCGATGTCGCTGACCGATGATCAGGTCGACTCCTCTGTTCCGGGCTTTGGCGCCCTGCGCAAAGGCGCCGCAGCACGTCAGCGCGCCCAGGCATCACGCCGCGCGTGGCCGTCCTGCATG
>JAYVLG010000179.1:0-3605 GCA_043759595.1 Sulfurirhabdus sp.
AGTAGGGACCACGCACGCCGCCGTGGATAAGTCTCCGCCACTTTCTCTAAAATTTAAACTAAACGGCTTTCAGATAATTTTGCTTTATTACTAAATCTACTTTCCTGGAAAAAACAGGTGATTCTAAGGTGGTAGATTAAGTTGCAGTGAAAAAATTTAGTGTTCTTTTATCAAGCTAATATATAAATATCAATATGTTAACGTGGTTTCTACTCAACCTTGACCCACTGATTTTCCAGACGAAGCTTGATTTAAGAGGTTATTTATGAGTAATCAAATAGAAATTGCACGCCAGAAACTTACCCAGTTATTCAATTTTTTCAAGGCTGTTGAACAACGCCGCGCCCCAATTACACGTCATATAAAAGATCAGCAGTGGTCTCTTCGGCTTAGTGACTTTCCCATACACGAAACGTTGCGTTTGATTAGTCCAGCACAAGATGACGGTACGTGGTTTTTATTCAGGAAGCCCGAAACACATCCGTGCCCCGAACCGGGAGAACGTTTGCGGCCTTGGCTTAATGCAGGCTGGGACGACTCGGCGGTGGTTGATGTTAGTCATAAAAATGAGCGAGTGGATTATGTTGGCGACGAACCCAGCAAGGTGAGTTTCGAATCGCAATCAGCGTTAAAAAGTGAGTTTTTTTCTTGGCATGCAAAGCGTAATCTTTGGAGGGGCATCGAACATCCCGCAAGACTAGCTTTGCAAGTATGGGAAAGATTCTTTGCGCTACATAGTCAGCTTGAGCGCGAAGGTGAAGCTTGGGAACTGGTATTAGGTGAAGGTATTATTAACTGGAAGCGTCCAGCTGGTGACTTGCATCATCCAATATTGCTTCAGCGAGTTGAGCTTTCTTTCGATCCGAAGAAGCGTGAATTTCGGGTGAGCAATATCGAAGCGCCGCCCGAACTTTATTCAGCATTATTTTCCGACGATGAATGTGCCGGATTGCCAATCAAACATTGGCAAGACGAACTTGGTCAAGGCGAGCTTCATCCACTAGGCGAGGATGGTGTTACGGACTGGCTTAAAGGGGTGATTGGATCGTTCAGGGATGGGGAGTTAGTTGATGGTGAGCCTGAGTCTGTGGAGACCTTCCCCCGTATTGGACGTGCACCAGTATTGTATCTGCGTAAACGCCAGGCAGGTCGCATCAAGTTCATTGAGGAAATTCTGTCTGATCTGCCTACCGCAACTGAGTTGCCGAGTAGCCTGCTTCATATCGTTGGGTGCGCGCCAGAGATCGAGCTCAATGAGGCTGACAGCGAATCAGATACTGCCTACGCCAACGAGAATGAAGACATCCTGCTTTCCAAGCCCGCGAATGCTGCCCAGCTTACGATTCTAAAGCGGCTTGGCCATCAGGATGGGGTGTTGGTGCAAGGTCCGCCGGGTACGGGAAAAACTCACACTATTGCTAATTTGATCGGCAGTTTGCTTGCTGAAGGAAAGAGTGTGCTGGTGACCAGCCACACCACCAAGGCGTTGAGAGTGTTGCGTGATCAAGTGGCAGCACCGTTACGCTCCTTGTGCGTCAGCGTGCTGGATAGCGATACGACAAGCCGCAAGGAGCGTGAAATGGCGGTGCGTGAACTGGCTCTCCGTTTGGGAGAAAATCGCCAGTCGTTCATACAGCAATCTGACCAACTTGACGTGAAGCGTCGCTTGATTTTGTCTGAACTGCGTACTGCTCGATCCGATTTGGCAATGGCGATCAATGGCGAATATCGCTCCTTGATACTGGACGGGGAAGAAATTGAACCGGCAAGAGCTGCGCGTGAGGTTGCGGATGGTGAGGGGCGACATGATTGGATACCCGGCTCCGTGGATACGGGCAAGCCATTGCCGCTAAATGAATCCGAGTTAAATGCTCTTTATGCCAGCAATTTGCATCTATCTTATGCGGACGAGGCTGAACTTTTCAAGCCTTTGCCGAAGCTGGATGAATTGTGGTCACCGGAAGAGTTCTTGAAACAAACCAAGGAATTTTCAGAACTTACCGCAAGCGATCTTGTTTATCGGAATGAGTTGTGGAAGAAAGAGCAAGCGGGGCAAGTCGACCTGGAATCACTGCTGGAGCATGTTTCTCGTGCGGTCGAATATCTTGGTCGAAGTGAGGATGAAATATGGCGGTTGGCAGTCATACAGGCAGGCATGGAGGGTGGCCAAGCCGCCAAGATTTGGCAACTCTTGTGTCGCGATGTGGAGTTTGTGCGTGAGCAAGCGAGTAAAGCTGCCGAGTCAATTTACCGTTATGGCCCACAGTTGGCAGATGGTTGGGCTCTGGAGGAGCAGCGCGATGTTCTGCAAGAAATAATTCGGCATTTGAGCCAAGGCAAGACGATTTCTTCAATAACGTTGTTGTTTAAATCTAAGTGGAAAAAGCTCATTGAGCTTTCACGTGCCGATGGTAACAAGCCAGCACGGCTAGAACATTTTCAGGCATTATTTTCTTTAGTGGAATTGGAGCTGGCACGAGGAACATTAGTTGGCTGTTGGGCAAGGCAAATGATGCCTCACGGTATGCCAGACTTGAAACAGATAACCAATATTCAACCGGAAGAGTTTGCGTTTCAATTTGCCCCCCAGATTCGCGTAGCTCTAGCTTGGCATACTCATGCGTGGGTACCTCTTGAATCTGACATCATCGGGCAAGGATTGCGCTGGTTGGATTTGGCGAACGATGCTCCGCCTGCACAAACACCGCATCACCGTGCGGAGCGCTTGCGTTTTGTGGTTCGTGAGAAACTGCCCGAAGTCATAGCAGCCGAAGTGCGCAGGCGGCGGCTGGAACATTTGAAGACGAGTTTCGCCAAGCTGGAGGCAGAATTACAGCGCATGGATAAGCTTGTCAGTTCCGCTTCTGTGGTAATGCGCAATCTTAAGCGTGCAGTGGAAGCCAAGGTGGTTGACGATTACCACAAGGCTTTTCTTCGTCTCGAACAATTGCATCAATTGTTGCCTATTTACCAAGAGAGAATGACTTGGCTGAAAAGATTACGTGTAACCGCACCGGACTGGACTGATGCCATCGAGAGACGATTGATACCTCATGATGGTGCAGCCATGCCTGGCCTGCCGCTTCCTGCTTGGCGTTGGCGGCAATTCACACAGGAATTGGATCACCGCGCAGCTTTGTCTGTGCCGGAAATTCAGGCTCGGATTGAGCTGTTGGGAGATGAGTTGAGAGTTGTAACAGTCAATCTTATCGAGCAGCGTGCTTGGGCATCACTGCTGGGGAAAGTCAGTAGCTCGCAGCGGCAAGCTTTGCTGGGTTGGGTCGCCACGATGAAGAAGATCGGCGCAGGTACGGGGCGTACTGTCCCCGCGCTGATGCGGCAAGCACGGCAAGAGATGGAGCAGGCGCGAGGTGCAGTACCGGTTTGGATTATGCCTTTTAGCCAAGTGACCAATAGCTTTCATCCTGTGCGTGACCGTTTTGATGTGCTCATTGTGGATGAGGCAAGCCAGGAAGGTGTATTGGGGCTGATGCCGTTCTACATGGCTAAAAAGGTCATTGTGGTGGGTGACGATGAGCAGGTAACTCCACTGGATGTCGGAGGGGAACAGCAACCAATTCAAGACCTGATCGGACAATGGTTAG
>JAYVLG010000180.1:0-3928 GCA_043759595.1 Sulfurirhabdus sp.
TGAATGATGGCTATGCCACCGGGCACATTGGCAGATTGGGGGAGGCTTGCATGTGCAAGTATAGGTGAAGCCAAAAGCAACAGCATGAAACGTAAACAGAAGCGCAGGGTGAGGGCAGTAAGCGTGTGCATGATTCCTTCTTGCAAAAATATCGTGTGGCGGTTTGGGGCAATAATTTCAACGGCTGTTATTGGCTGGACATGTCGATAGAACCATTTTATAGCAAACAGTTCCAGACGTGCCTGAACTTAAGTGGGCAAAAGGAGAGTGTTGCGATGAATTTTAAACGGGTGGATAGATTTGCATAAAAAATGAAATGCGAGGCTGCCCCCTTTAATTGACCATATTGACCAACTCTCTAAAGCCACAGAATCAATCGAGTCTGACCCCATTGATTTGCATTGATTTGGGCTTTATCCGTTACCATTGCGCCTCGCCTGCTTTCTTGCCTACGCATCAAGTTACCCATTGCTGGATAACCTGCAAGGCTAGATACTTGGCCCGTGGCTAGCGGTTACCAAGGCGGGATTCTCACCCGCTCGATTGTGCGGCATTGCCAAGCCGCAACCAAGATGTGGCCCCTTCTCTGACCCACTTGCTTTTAGTTTCTAGAAATTCTTCACAACTAACTCTTCATACATTCCTCGATTTTTGCTGTCCGCTGCAATTACGCTACTTCTGCTTAGCGAGATAAGCTCGAAATCATTTTCATAAAGTTCAATAACAGATGGATGATTTGCGTTGGTCAATAAAACAAGACAGCCTCGCTTACTAGCGCGCACCAAGCAATCTCGTAATCTGACTTGATCTTCCCAGTGAAATATTTTTTCGTTGTATTTTACAAAGCCATTGAAATTGTGCCGAACCGTATAGGGTGGGTCAGCGAATATAAAATCTCCAGAGCGAGCTCTGTCGATTACTTCTTCAAAATCTGCCGCTAATAGTTCTGTTTTTTTGAGTAATGCCGAGAGTTCTTTAAAATTATCAGCCTCTAGTAATACATTTGTCTTTGTTCCTACAGGCACGTTGAATTCGCCTTTTAGATTTACTCTATACAAGCCATTCCAGCATGTGCGGTTAAGGTAAATAAAACGTGCTGCTCGATTTGCTAACAACTTAGGTTTTGAGCTTCTAACTTCGTAGTAATAATTTTTTGAGTGATGATTCTGGTGGTGATGCAATCGCTCAACTACGTTCTCCCATTCATCCCGCAAGACTGAATAGCACTCAATTAATTCTTCATTTAGATCAGAAAGGGTAGCATGTTGTGGGCGCATAGAAAAAAATACAGCTCCGCCGCCTAGGAATACTTCGTAATAACGTTTATAACTCGTTGGCAATAGTTCTGCATAAGCCGAGGCCAGCCATCTTTTGCCACCGGCCCACTTAAGGAAGGGAGAAAAATTTTGTGTTTCGATATTAACCAAGTTGGTCATTTCATTTCTTCCTCAGTTTTTCCCGTTGCTTTGTTTAAGCGTTTGTAAAACTCATATTTAATATATTTCATAAAATCGTAATCACTTTCTTCATAGCCACGAACCCCACTTGGATGGGCAGCGATACGTCGTAATTTGTTAAGCCTTTCAAGCCAATCTAGATAATAAGTCTTACCTTTTTCACCGGGCAAGGGGATATTAAAAACTGGTTCAAAATGTGACCAATTGCTTTTCTGTTTAACAATGTCTTTATAGTCAAGCAAGTCAAGGTAGGCTTCTTTAGGCAACTTCTTGCCATCTTTAACTTCCAGATAACGTTTATATGCATTTTCCTTCGCTTTTTGACTCTCGATGCCTTGTTCCCACCAAGCCTTTTCTCCTGAATCTTCTTCGCCGCTTCCATATACATGTTTTAGCGCTGTCGTAATGTAATCTGCCAAATCTTGGTTCAGTTTAATAATGTCTTGATGGGTTTGCGTTATACGTTCATCTTTACGTTTAGCTAGCCTTGTGTGAAATTCTTCTGAACCAAAGTCGGCCAACTTGGCATGAATAATTGTGCATAGATGATCGAAATACTCGACCACACCACCCTCGCCAAAACGACGAGAAAATTTTTCGTATATGTCCGCATCTTCGGCAACTGTCAAGTAATCTACTAGTGGCTGAATCACCTTGCCCGCTGACTTTAGAAGTGCATCTTCTTCAATAGCGTGAATATCCAGTGAATTCACTTTGGCAAGATGTGACAGCACTTCCGATAACAGCAACAGATGTGCTCTAACTCCAGGATTAGTGCAGATATAGCTCGTTTTACCTTCTTCCCAACGTGTGGGATGTGAATCCCTAATCTTCGAGAAGTAGCCATTAAGGATTCGCCGTGCTCTTGCAATAGTTTTGTCATCTGTAGCATCTGAAATAGGACCGGGTACAAAAACTTTTTGATGAACACGACCGAGCAATCCAGATCTCATTAAGCCATTGACGAATTCAGGTAGTGTCAGACTTTGGTTGTCCTTAGCTATAACTCCTTGAATTGAAAACCGCTGGAAAAACGGGCTCGTGGGGTCAGAACTTAGTGACTTTACCAAAGCAGAAGCTAATGCAGAGAGCCGTTCTTTTGGATCAGATGATCCCCATTTAAGATCTGCCTGCAATGAAACGATTACGCTTCGTTGAACGCTCTTTTGTTTCTGATTGATCGTTACAAAAAGATCGGCTTCATCTTTAGTACTCATTTCCTCAAATGCAATGACTGACAAGTTTTGGTCTAGCCATAAATCGTCTAGATGTGAATAGCCATAAAGACGATGCTGACCATCAATAACCCATGCGGACTTGTATTGATTCGGCAAATATAACCAGCCAAATTTGATTTGTGGATCTGAATTTTCTTTATTGGGCAGGAGGTCAAAACGACATTTTTCAATAAAGTTGATTAAAATATTTGTGGGGAAATATCCGCCCTTCTCAATGAAGCCCCCGATTTCTTTAATTCTTGATGGAGCTATCATTCGCTGGTAGGCAGGACGACCATCTGGATGATTTAGCGCTTGGTGGTTTACAAATGCAATTTTCAACAAATGCCTAGGGGTTGTAACAAAACTATAAAATGAATTACCACCTAACTTCCCTCGTATCGCAGGTACTTTAATATTGGATAACCCGTGGATTTCCTGGCCCACTAAAAATTCTGCCAGAAATTGATAACGTCCCGCAGGCCCCATGTGTTTGATGAATGCATCAAAATACTGCATTTCGTTTTCAGTAATAACCCGAATGTTTGATGCGCTTGCTTGTTCAAGATCAGACTCAGACCAAATTATGTTATTGGTCACATATACCCAAATTATTTTTGGTTTGAAATTGTTACCGTAATGTTTTTTTATTGCTATTGAAATGGGTTTTTGAAGAGTGGCAGTATCAAGAATGTCTTTGGATAGATTTTTTCGGCCCCTAGTTTCTTTTGACTTGCATTCAGTGATAATAACTGTCTCATCATCCTTCGCGAAAACATTTAATTTTTTTTCGCCAGCTGTGCCATCAATATTTGTGTATCCAATTTTGAACTCTTCGCCATTAAGTTCTGGGTACCCCATGCGATAAAATAAGCACCAAACTTGATCAGCTAAAAACTGGTTATGCTGTTTTAAACGCTTCATTCGCACCCGAGTTTTAGATTCCTTATGTAATACCCAACCAGCCGCTTCATATTTCTCGGTATCAGATGGGGAAATGCTTTCGTATACATATTCATCTCGCCGTTTTGTATAAGCTGCAAGTCTTTCAGACTTAGTGATTAAGAGTGGGATTAGTTTGGGGTGGGTAACGGAGGGTATTTCGTTAATATTTTCAACGACCTTGGTGGTATTGGCTACGCTTGTAGCATTCCGAGATTTTTTTTTATGGACTACCATTCATATTCCCCAAAGGACAATTCAATTATTTCTAAGTTAGAAAAAGAATAAAGTCAAAAGTCAAAGGGGTTGGCA
>JAYVLG010000181.1:0-3769 GCA_043759595.1 Sulfurirhabdus sp.
ATATCTTCAAAATACATAAAATAACCCTCATCCAGCAACCCAACCTGCCGCAACACATCATCCTTGATGAGTACGCAGGCAAAACTAGTCCACTCTGGCTGCGCGATCTGTGATTGCACGGGCATGGCTACGATGTATTTTCCAAAAAATCGGTCAATCAGCCCAGTGTCTGACGCATCGCACAACTCGCTAAAAGGCGAGGGAAACCTGAAGCAACTCTCCTGTCCTCTGCCATCTGGCCATTCAAGCCGTGGACTGACCAAACCTGCATCAGGGCATTGTATTGCTGTATCCAGGATCAGTTGGATCGCGCCCGGTCGGACTAATGTATCGCTATTTAACAGCAAATAGTACCGGGCCTTATATGCCTTGATGCCAATATTATTTCCTGCGGCAAATCCGGCATTTTGATTCGACTGGATGAAAGTTACCTTGTTCTCATCATCATTGGTGGTCAGCCATGCACGTATAATTTCGGGAGAGTTGTCATCGGAGCGATTGTCCACCACCACGACACGTGCATCGATTTCGTTTATTTCAGGAAGCAGGGTTGCGAGGCATTCGGTAACAAGTTTCGGCGTGCGGTAATTGACAATGACGACGGACAATAACACTTGATTTGATTGAGGTGCAGCCATTAATTAAACCCCCGAACATCGGATGTATTTTTGTTTCGTCGACAAGCGCGTTCTGATGCTATTTCAAATTGATTGCTGCATTCCTGCAAACTGCTTAAAGCAACGGTGTTGTCCGAATTTTCTGGCATTTCACGCCATGTCCTATCTGACAGAGATATAGGATTTTGCAGCCATTGGATAACCACACCCTTGCTAGAACTAGGGAAGCACTGATTAAGTGGGTTCCGATTATGGTTCGACAAGCTCACCACGAACGGAATCAAAAAGTTACCGTTCGTCCTGAGCTTGTCGAAGGACTTGTTCAGTGCTTCCCTAGTAATATGTTGAAAAGCAACCATAGCAATTGTGCCGCTCATTATTTAGGCAAAGAGTAGGGTTTAAGCGGACCGAGCCAGTTAGTCCAGATATCTAACCATTGCCCTTCATTAGCCCCTTTGTCTGTTCTACCAAGCAATTGCCTAGATTTGGACACTAGCCGCCCAAGCCACCAGAGAAGATTTGCAGATGTCAGTCCGAACCAACCATAGGCTTGATAAAAATATCGAGATCGGGATTCATAAATATATTTAGGTTTCCGCTTTTTGAGTTGGATCTGTTCCTTTATTGTTGAACTGCTGGCCGGCATATGCACTACTCTTGCCTCTGGATTATGCACTATCGCCCATCCAGCTTTGCTGACTCTATGGCAAAATTCCATGTCTTCGTAATACATAAAATAGCCTTCATCCAGCAAACCCACCTGCTCGAATACTTCCTTTCTCACCAGTACGCAGGCAAAACTTGTCCATTGGGGCCGTGCAATTTGTGTCTGTACTGGCCAGCTAGGCTTATAACGGCTAAGGTACTTGGCAATAAGATAAGTTTGAGAGGCTTCGATTAGCTCGCTTAAAGGACTGCGAAACTGAAAGCAACTTTCCTGCCCTGTGCCGTCTGGCCATTCAAGCCGTGGGCTGACAAGACCAGCATCAGGAAATCTTAAAGCAGTATCAAGAATGGTTCGAATCGCACCCGTTCTGATCAGAGTATCGCTGTTTAACAGCAAATAGTACTGGGCGTTACATGCTTTGATACCAATATTATTACCTGCGGCAAATCCGGCATTTTGATTCGACTGGATGAAAGTTACCTTACTCTCATTATCATTGGTGGCTAGCCATGCACGTATAACATCGGGAGAATTATCATCGGAGCGATTATCCACCACCAGGACACGTGCATCTATTTCATTTATTTCAGGGAGCAGGCTTGCGAGGCATTCAGTAACAAGTTTCGGCGTGCGGTAATTGACAATGACGATGGACAATAAAGCTTGATTTGATTGAGGTGCAGCCATTAGTTAAGCCCTCGAACATCGGATGTATTTTTGTTTCCTCGACAAGCGCGTTCTAAGGTCTTTTCAAATTGGCTGGTAGATTCCTGCCAATTGCTTAACGCTACTGTGTTGTACGCATTTTCCGACATTTCGCGCCATGCAATATCTGGCAGGGACAGGATTTTTGCGGCTCCCTGCGTCAGGCCATCAATATCATCTACTTCTACCAAAACACCGTTTTTGCCTGTCACCACTGCCTCCTCTGGCCAGCCTGTTTTGGTGGATACTACTGGCGTTCGGCAAGCCATTGCCTCCATGGCCGGAAGATTGAAACCCTCGGTACGGCTTGCCGTAAGCCATACATCGCACTGGGCATATAAGTCACGAATCTTGTCTTGAGCTGGGGATAAGTAGAACTCAATCCGATTATCGAAATCGATATTTATTGCCGGCTTAACGGAGCCGAAAGCAATGACACGAAGATTTGGGATCGTGATACGTAGCCTATTGATAACCTGTATTATTATGTCTACCCCCTTTATCTTAGAGTGGGCGTATAGGAATCCTATTGTTGGTCTGAGCTGCTTTCCCCTGATCTTGGAAAAAAACTGACTATGGTCAACACTGTTAAGCACCAAATCAACGTCTGTATCTCCATACTCTGTGCGCATGATATTTTGCAGCCATTTTGAAATAACAATCTTGTGGAGAGGCAGATAATAGGTCGCGCGACTTCGTTCAACTGCCAAATATTCATGCACTTCGTGGCCCTGAATAAAATAGACCTTGGCACCTTTGCTATCGCTCAGCCTGTTTACCCATTCTGCTGTTTCCCACCACGTAGCAATTACAACATCAGCATCAGGCACATCATCGTCTGTAACAGGGCGGTGACGATTTAATACTCTGTGATCCAGGCCGAGGCCATCAAGATGAGAGGTGTTCTGTCTGGTTTTTGGCCATCCATGGCCTGTTATAAAGGACTTGATCTTGCGTCGGAACGGCATACTCGCAGGGATAGGAGAAACCAGAACAACTTCATGCCCCTTTTTGCTCAACTCATTGGCATAAATGGCGGCGACTTTTATACCACCGCCCATATTCACCGGCGGTAAAACGAATGTAATTTTCATAAGGAATCTGCCATCCCAGTTTTCCTGTGGGTATTTCTTCAGTCGGTCACGTAGAAGCACGCACAAACAAGGCTGTAAATATACAAGCGATTTCTTACGCAGTTCAAGAGTCACGTAAATTAAATCATCGCCACACCGGCACCAACTAAAAGTGAAGCGCGTATCAACTTCTAAATTTCATAGCTGCGATTTGGTTACAACTGGAAGCTGACTTTACAAAAAGTACGATGGATATTTTCTGCCTATTCTTGTGATGAGGCCGTTCATGCCAATCCGATAGATTGAGCAATGCGCTCGCTCATCAAGTAATTAAAAAATACTTTAGATGTATTCATGTAGCATTATAGATATTGGGCGAGTTGTTTCAAGTACAAATCACACGAAAAGACTTAAATTCATACAAATGAGACGTTCACTTGTTAATCTTTTCAAAATTCATGACAATAGCGTCTGGCATTCCTGCCATACACAATTTTTATTGTTTCTAACACACGGGACTCCCATTTTCGCAGTTAAGACAATGTGGTGGATGAGCCGGCTTCTGTGCGCGCTCGGAGGCTGAACGTTTTCCTTAATGATGGAATCTGCAATTACAGACTGATATGCCAGAATATCTTTATGCCCTGATACAGATCCTGATTTTATCAACGGTATTTTTTGCCTTTGCGGATCAACCAGCACTGGCT
>JAYVLG010000182.1:0-3457 GCA_043759595.1 Sulfurirhabdus sp.
TGCTGAATTCGATTTCCGCTACAACAACCGTGCCGCTCTGGGGGTGAACGATATTGAGCGTGCCGAATCGCTGCTCCTTGGTGTCAAGGGCAAGAGGCTGACCTATGTAGCAGTTGCTTGAGGAATTTGCTCACCGCAGAAGAAAGAATGCCAAACCATCAGCGAAAAAGAAGCCCAAAGAGTAAAATTCTTTGATGGCCAGCTTGCGCATCCGCTTCAAGCTCAATCCTGGTCGGCATGGATTGCCGCTTGGGAAGATGAGCAAACAGACAGAGAACATTGAGTTGTTCCTGCGCTCGCTCGCGGCTGATCTTGGCGTCGATGACGGCAAGAACCTTTGGCTTGCCGGCAACTTCAAAAACGGTTCGCTGGATGAGGTGATCACGCTGCCCGTGGAAGTTCCAGATGCGGTTGTCGAAGACTTCAATGAAGTAGTCACGTACCTATCGAAGTACACATTGAATGGCAAAACCCCAACACCTTTGACTGCGACCACCATAGACCGCTTCGCAGAACTGCGGCAATGCCTTGATTCTGATGAAAGTATTGGGATCGCCACATTCGATGTAGGAAGTGACAGTTCAAGGCGCTTTGTCTATGTAGATAGCCTGCGGTTGGATGCCGTTGGGAAATCGATTGAAAAAGAAACCCAATATTTTGGCGCCGTCATGGGCAGAACCCATGAATGGAACAAGGGCGCCGATAAGCCCTACATCATCATTCGCGATCTGGTTTCTTCTGAATTGGTTCGATGCAACTATGCTGATGCCGACTATGAAAAGGTCGCTAAGTTATTCGCTAACAAGACCGCTGTTGTCATTGTTGAAGGAACAATTTCCTTGAACTTGATAACGTCAAAGACAGAAGTGCTTCTCGCCACTGGCTTTGATATTGCCCCAGATTTTTCCGACGATGATTTCAACAAATTCTTTGGCGCTGCTCCAGGCTTCACAGGGGATTTAACGTCAGAAGATTTTGTTGCAAAGGGTCGGCTGGATGAGCACTGAGCTAAAGCTGTATTTCGATACTTGTTGCTTTCTTGACATGCTCCAGCATACGACCGGCATTACCCCGAAGTCGGAGCGAGCCGCACACGTTTTTTACTTACGGCAATTTCTTGAGTTGGCGCGAGCCAAGGGCGCAGTCGTTTACACGTCAATGCTCACGGTCGCAGAATGTCAGTTTGCGTCAGATGAATCAGACAAGAGCAACGTCAAGAAAATTCTCACGCAGGATGTCAAACGATTAATTGACGCGATGCTCCTGTCGGGCAAGTCGGGTGTGTTACCAGCACAAGCCACGCCAAACATCGTCAGGGCTTCGCGGGATCTTCGCTGGGTGCACGGGACCAACTTTAAACCGCTAGATGCATTGCACATCGCTACGGCGCTTAAGTTGGGATGCTCGCACTTCATCACGACAGATACGAAGCTGGACGCCAAGAGCAAACTCATAGTGACCGCTTTAGGGCTCGCCTTTTGTACAGCTGACGCACTCAAGGATTTACTGCCATCGGAGTATCGGCAACTGCCGATTGATCCAGCGCTAGCCACTAAGCTAAGTCCGAAGCCGCGCAAGCCCAAAAAGTGAATGCCTACCCAGTAGTTAGTATTTGGGTGCGTCACGGCAAACATTGCCTTTTTTATGGCCGCTAATTGGTCTTGATGAATTTTTGATACTGCAAATGGCCCCGGCTGGCCAATTTTTTGAGCCTCAGCTCTGAATGTTGCTCGCGCCAAAGGCTTCGCTATACCGCAGTCAAGCTTTCCCAGCCAGGCGGATTCTTTGATTTTGCCAGTCGCAGATCCACGCTGGGCTTTGGAAAATCACGCTGAAGTTGAGGAGTGGCGCAGATCCTCTGTGTATCTGCTGGAGAGCGTTTAAGGCCAGAGTCGTCAAAGTGCACCAGGCTATGGCAGCCCTCGCACAGCGTGACCAAAAGGTAGTCGGCATTCCCTTCGTGCACCTCAGCGTCATACGAGCCATGGTGAACAAGTCCGCCCCGACCAGTGCAAAGCTGACAGGCCTTGCCGTCTCTTTTTAAGATGCGTCTTTTGATGCTTTTCCACAGCTTTGAGGGCAGATACTCTGTGTTGTAGTCTTGAAGCACCAATGCGTTTTCGTCGAAATCGATTGCATCGACCCCGAATTGCTGCTGCACCACGAGTTTGAACTGTTCACTATGCATAGTTGTAGTGGGCAAGGGAAAGCTGTGAAACTAGCCGAGCTTCTGACTCAGCCTAGCAGCATCCACGTGGGTGTACCGCTTCAGCATCTGCATGGACTTGTGCCCAGTCATGCTGGCCACCTCGAAGGCGTTCAATCCCCGTGAAAAGAGCTCAGTCGTAGCGTGGTGGCGGAGGTCATGGAATCTAAGATCCTCCAGCATGCGCGAATCCGGCTTCAGGCCGTTGACCTTGCACTCGTCTGCATAAATGCGCTTGCCGCGCCGGAGAAGGCGCTGCCAGGGCTTGCTGAACGAACTAGCGTCTTTCCAGCAGCCGAATACGCGGCCACTGATGTGCAATGGAGCTGACTTGATCACGCCAACCGCTTCACTGGAGAGCGCAACCGTTCGACTCTCACCGTTTTTTGTTGCGTTCGCGGGCAGGTGAATCACGCACGTCTTCAGGTTGATCCAGTCGCGCTTCAGTGCCAGGAGTTCGCCCTGACGCATGCTCGTGGCCAAGGCCAGCCGAATGATGGGCTCCAGCATGGTCCCTGCCTGCATGCCAGGGCCATCGCCAGTGTCGCGAGCTGCACGCACGAGCAGCTCAAACTCACCCTCCCGAAGCACGCGATCACGCGCTGCAGCAGTCGCCGGCCGGGTGACCAGTTTTATCGGGTTTCCCGCTGGAATGTGCACGCCAAGGGCAGTTTGAGCATGACGAATCAGGCCAGAGAAGGTGTTCAGGTGATGGATGATGGACTGTGGGCCCAGCTGGTGATCACCAGCGGCCAGCTCGCTCGCCCAGGTGTTTATGCCAGGCGCGCGCAGCGCCGACACAAACAAAGGGCCAAATTCAGCCTCTATACGCCTCAGGTGAACGTCACCGGTACCTTTGCCCTGTCGGGCCAAGGTAGGCAGCACTTTAGCCCGGTAGCTTCTTGCAGCTTCGCACACCGTGATCCTCTGGGTCGTGGGATCCAAGTCGTCGATCTCGCCCCGCTTGATTTTCCGTTCCGCCTCGCGCCCCCAGTGTTCGGCCTCGACTTTGGTGTCGAACGTCTTGCTCAGCGGCTTCTGGCCAAGGCGCCTTACTTTGGCGCGCCACTGGTAATCACCGCGTTTTTCATAACTGGCCATAAGTCACTTTTGGAGTTGCATTGTCCCAAGAGTGTCCCAAAAACTACATTTAAAGTCAAGGAATCCTTATTTCATGCGGGTTTCAAGAGCTTTGGTTTCCGCCTTCTAAGCTGAGGGTCGGGGGTTCGATCCCCTCCGGGCAGACCATTT
>JAYVLG010000183.1:0-68411 GCA_043759595.1 Sulfurirhabdus sp.
GGAATCAAAAATCCTTTACGCTAGGAGATTTTGTTGAGCAGTTTGGTGGCGAACTAATAGGCGCTGCCAATACTGAAATTAACCAGGTATCCTCTCTGGAACGCGCTAAAAGCGATCAAATCAGTTTTTTTTCCGGTGCGCGATACCGAAACCAATTACAACACACTGCCGCAGGCGCGATAATTCTTGCTCTGAAAGACCGAGATGCAACAACTTTGCCGCGCATCGTATGCAGTAATCCATATGCTTATTTTGCCAAAGTATCCGCTCTGCTTAATCCTGCCGTGAAAGGTGAACCCGGTGTGCATTCGTTGGCTGAGGTTGATGCTTCGGCGCAAATAGCCGTCACTGCCAGTATTGGTCCTTTTGTTTACATAGGGAAAAATGCACGTATTGGTGAAAACGCTGTCATTTCGCCTGGGTGCTATATTGGTAACGATGTTGAAATTGGATCAGATTCAAAACTCTATCCTCGTGTCGTTATTTACCATGATTGTCTGATCGGTAGCAGAGTTATTTTGCATTCTGGCGTCGTGGTTGGTGCGGATGGATTTGGATTGGCAAATGAAGAAGGGTGCTGGTTAAAAATTCCACAGATTGGCCGTGTCATTATTGGAGATGATGTGGAAATTGGTGCCAATACGACAGTTGATCGAGGTGCATTGGAAGATACCATTATTGAAGAAGGTGTCAAACTGGATAACCTGATCATGGTTGCTCATAACGTCAAAATTGGTGCGCATTCTGCTATGGCTGGATGTGTGGGAATTGCTGGCAGTGCTACAATTGGCAGTCACTGCACTGTTGGTGGTGCCGGTATGGTGTTGGGTCATCTGGAATTGGCGGATGGCGTGAATGTGTCTGCAGGCACATTGATTACGAAGTCCATCACAAAGCCGGGCACTTACACTTCAGCCATGCCGTTTTCCAGTCACAAGGATTGGTTGAAAAATGCTGCGCAATTACGTCATCTGGACAACATGGCAGACAAAATCCGCATGTTGGAACAAAAGATCAACGAACTTGAAAGGAAATCATCTTGAGCAGTATGGACATCCATGAAATTCTGACCTATCTTCCACACCGTTATCCTTTTTTATTGGTGGATCGGGTGCTTTCTTGCGAACCGGGTAAAACGATTACTGCAATTAAGAACGTCACTATTAATGAGCCTTTTTTTGAAGGGCATTTTCCGCATTTTCCGGTTATGCCTGGCGTTCTCATTATCGAAGCCATGGCGCAAGCGGCCGCTATTTTGTCATTTAAAACCATGGGCACACGCCCGGATGACAAATCAGTCTATTATTTTGCCGGTATTGATAATGCCCGATTCAAGAAACCTGTTTTTGCAGGTGATCAATTAGTATTGCAAGTAGAAATTACCCGCACCATGAAAGGTGTCTGGAAGTATAAAGCACAAGCAAAGGTGGATGATGTGCTTGCAGCTGAAGCTGACTTGATGTGTACCTTGCGAGCGATTTAAATGATTCATGCTACAGCCATTATCGGTGAGGGGGCCAAGCTTGCAGCAGATGTTGAGGTTGGTCCTTATTCTATTATTGGTGATCACGTAGAAATTGGCTCCGGCACGAAGATTGGCCCGCATGTGGTGATTACAGGTCACACGCGTATAGGTAAAGATAACCAGATTTTTCAGTTTGCATCTTTGGGGGAAATACCCCAGGATAAAAAGTTTGCCGGGGAGCCAACCCGCCTGGAAATTGGTGATCGTAACGTAATTCGTGAGTCTTGTACGTTGAATGTCGGGACTATACAAGATGTTGGCGTAACAAAAATTGGCAATGACAACTGGATTATGGCCTATGTGCATATTGCCCATGACTGCCAGATTGGTAACAACACGATTTTCGCCAATAATGCCTCACTTGCTGGGCATGTGCATATAGATGATTTCGTTATTTTGGGTGGTTTTACTCTTGTTCACCAATTTTGTCGCATTGGAGCCCATGTATTTACGGGTATGGGCAGTTCGATTGTTCAGGATGTGCCACCTTATGTGACTGTGGCTGGCAATCCTTCAAAACCTCATGGTATTAACTCTGAGGGCTTGAAACGTCGAGGATTCTCAAACGAAGCAATTATGCAAATTAAACGTGCATACAAAACCCTTTATCGTGCCGGGTTGTCTCTGGAAGAGGCCAAGCGTGCCTTGACGGAACAGGTTGCAGCAAGCCCTGAACTCGGAATGTTTCTTGAATTTCTAGCGGCTTCCTCCCGCGGTATTGTTCGATAAGTCGGAGTGGCTGTTTAATGGTGCAAGATGGCGTTAAGGGTAAAGTTACCCGCGACAGGCTACGTGTTGGTATCGTTGCTGGTGAAGCATCCGGTGATTTGCTGGGGGCACATCTGATTCGAGCGCTGAAGGAAAAGCTGCCTGACGTCGAATTTGTAGGAATAGCAGGTCCAAAAATGATATCTGCTGGCGCCACTTCACTATTTAACATGGAAAAACTGGCAGTCAACGGTTTTACCGAAGTGATCCGTCATTATCGTGAAATTCTGGGCATCCGCCGTAAACTGACTGAATTCTTTCTGAGCGACCCTCCCGATGTATTTATTGGTATTGATGCCCCTGATTTCAATCTGGGGCTGGAATCACAGTTAAAAGCCAAGGGGATTCCTGCAATTCATTATGTTAGTCCTTCTATCTGGGCTTGGCGTGGTGAGCGAATTCGTAAAATTGCACATGCTGTTTCCCGTATATTGGTGTTGTTTCCTTTCGAAAAGCCTATTTACGAAAAAGCAGGTATTCCTGTTACTTATGTAGGCCATCCATTGGGGGATATGCTGCCAATGGAACCTGATAGACAATTGGCACGTGAGCAGTTAAAACTGTCACAATCCGAAATCATTATTGCCATGCTTCCCGGGAGCAGGCAAAGAGAATTGCATTCTCTTGCGGAACTTTATGTGAAAACGGCAAGGGAGGTTATTCAATCTTGCCCCACTGCCCGTTTTCTTGTTCCTCTGGTTAGCAGAGAAACCCGCAAGATATTTGAGAATGCCATATACAGTGCGGGTGGCGAAGATTTGCCGATAACGATCTTGTTTGGTCATGCGTATGACGCGATTACTGCCGCTAACGTTGTACTGGTTGCATCTGGTACAGCAACCCTGGAAACTGCTTTGCTTAAACGTCCTATGGTGATTACCTACAAAGTTTCCAGATTAACCTGGAAAATTGCAAAGCGTAGAGCCTATCTTCCTTATGTTGGACTGCCTAATGTGCTTGCCGGACGTTTTATTGTGCCAGAGCTGCTGCAAGAAAATGCGACGCCTGAAAATCTGTCACAAGCTTTGCTGAATATCTTGAATGATCAGACGCTGGAAAAAGAATTGATCAAGCGTTTTGCTGATATGCATGTTGCCCTGCGCCAGAATACTGGAGAGAAGGTTGCTGCTGCGTTATTACCGTATTTGACCCGATGAAACAGATTGTTAAGATTCACAATAACATCCTCATCTGCGGCGTAGATGAAGCGGGCAGGGGGCCATTGGCAGGGCCTGTTTATGCGGCAGCTGTTATTCTTAATCCAGAACGTCCTATCATCGGTTTAGCCGATTCGAAAAAACTGAGCGAAAAAAAACGGGATAAATTGGCACTTGAAATAATGGAGTTTTCATTGGCGTGGGCTGTAGCGCGTGCCGAGGTTGAAGAGATCGATCGTATTAACATCTTGCAAGCCAGTTTGCTTGCCATGCAGCGTGCGGTAAATCAGCTTAAGCTCACTCCGACAGAAGTGTTTGTGGATGGAAATCAATGCCCCAAGTTAACAATGACCACGAAGGCAATAGTTAAAGGGGACAGTTCAGTGCCAGAGATATCTGCTGCATCCATTTTGGCCAAAACAGCCAGAGATACAGAAATGCTGTCGTTACATCAACAATTTCCGCAATATGGGTTTGATCGACATAAAGGATATCCTACTGCGGATCATGTGCGGGCACTGAAAGAATTTGGTGTGACGTCAATACACAGGATAAGTTTTTCTCCCGTAAAAAATATTATTAGAGAAAAAGAAGCTGAAATTGGTTAGAATAATTTACAGCGCTAATCGAATCAACTATTTCGCCATACCAATAAAGGAAACTCTCTAAAGTGAAATTTGCTATTCTGCTGCATATTCTTGGCATAGTCGTTTGGGTGGGAGGCATGTTTTTTGCCTATATGGCACTTCGTCCTGCCGCTGCTCAGCTACTTGAACCCCCTCAGCGTTTAACGCTTTGGGCTGGAACATTCGGTCGTTTTTTTCCGTGGGTATGGGTATCTGTCCTTTTAATTCTGGGCAGTGGCCTTGATCTGATTTTCACCAAATTTGGTGGTTTTGCTACCACGCCTGTTTTTGTTCATAGTATGTTTGGTATCGGTTTGCTGATGATGTTGATTTTTGCCCATGTTTTTTTTGCGCCCTATGGTCGTTTAAAACGCTTTGTTGCCGCTCAGGAGTGGAAAGCGGCAGGTGCTGCACTTGCACAAATTCGCGTATTGATTGGTATTAACTTAAGTCTTGGGTTGATCAATATAGTCGTTGCAGTCATTGGTGAAAGACTGGGTTAAATCTCCTGAACGGTAACTATTCGATTCAAGCTTCGTCAGAAACTGATTCGCCCTGTTAATACTCTGTCTTTTCTGAAATGAAAAGTGACGCCATGAGGAGCAGCTTGTAATGTTTGTAATTATTGGTTGGGTTGTTGTTATAGGCTCAGTATTTGGCGGTTTTGCAATGGCCGGGGGGCACCTGGCTGTTTTATTTCAGCCACTGGAGCTATTAATGATTGGCGGAGCTGCCGCTGGCGCTTTTTTGGTGGGTAACACCCTCACTGTTGTAAAAAGCACCATCAAGACGCTCCCTACCGTATTCAAGGCTGGAAAGTACAATAAAGCCATGTATATGGACTTACTGGCTCTCCTATTTGAAATTCTGGCAAAAGTCCGCAAAGAAGGTTTGATGTCCATTGAAAGGGACGTTGAAAGCCCTCATGAAAGTCCTGTTTTTTCCAAGTATCCTACTATTAGCTCAGATCACCATCTCATCGAATTCATTACAGATTATTTGCGATTAATGGTGGGGGGAAACCTGAATGCCTTTGAAATCGAAAATCTGATGGATCAGGAGATGGAAACTCACCATAAGGAGGCAGAAGCGGCTATCGGTGCTGTTGCTAAGCTGGGTGATGGCTTGCCGGCATTTGGTATTGTGGCTGCGGTTATGGGGGTTGTTCACACGATGGAGTCAGTGGGGATTCCTCCAGCGGAATTAGGTATTTTGATTGCACATGCTCTCGTAGGTACTTTTCTGGGTATTTTGCTCGCTTATGGCTTTGTTGGCCCACTTGCTTCAACGCTTGAACAAAAAATGCACGAATCGTCCAAATCTTTTGAATGTATCAAAGTTACCTTGCTGGCCAGCTTGAATGGTTATGCCCCTCAGGTGGCGATTGAATTCGGGCGTAAAGTTTTGTACTCCACCGACAGGCCTACATTCAGTGAACTGGAAGAAGACGTCAAGTCGCGTAAAGGCAAATAAAGTCTATTTTGTTATGAAATACAGCAGCCTAAATACTCAGGATATTCAGGATGAGTGATACATCCCAGCGGCCGATTATTGTCAAAAAAATCAAGAAGGGCGCCCATGGCCACCACGGTGGTGCCTGGAAAATCGCCTATGCTGATTTTGTGACGGCGATGATGGCTTTCTTTTTGCTGATGTGGTTGTTGGGTTCGACAGCTAAAGGCGATTTGAGTGGTATCGCTGAGTATTTTAAAACGCCTTTGAAAGTTGCACTTGCTGGAGGTTCTGGTAGTGGTGATAGTTCAAGCGTTATAAAAGGCGGCGGACAGGATCTGACTCGCAGAGCTGGCCAGGTTAAAAAGGGCGAAGTGCCTCAGCAAAAAAGACTGATCAACCTAGAAGCTGCAAAGCATGAATTTGAGCGAATGGAAGCGGCTAAACTGGAAGGCTTGAAAAGTAAACTGAAAGCCGCGATTGCTTCAAATCCTGGTTTGAGCAAATATAAAGACCAACTGCTTATCGATATTACCAGCGAGGGTTTGCGTATTCAGATTGTGGACGAAAAAAATCGCCCGATGTTTGATAGTGGGCATGCAGCCTTGAAACCCTATACGCGTGATATTTTGCATGAAATTGGAAAAATTCTGAATGATGTGCCAAATCGTGTCAGTCTGTCTGGGCATACTGATGCTACGGTATATGCTGGAGGAGAAGCAGGTTATAGCAACTGGGAGCTTTCTACGGAAAGGGCCAATGCTTCCCGAAGGGAGCTGATTGTTGGTGGGATGAATGAAAATAAAATGTTGCGAGTGGTTGGGCTGTCATCAGCAGTGTTATTTGATAAGAAAAACCCGGAAAATCCAATCAACAGGCGAATAAGTATTATCGTCTTGAACAAAAAGACAGAAGAAGACTTTACTAAAGAAAGCGGTCCTGTCCAGGAGGTGAAATCGCCAGAAGAGATCAGTAAGGGAAGCGATCATGCCCAGGAAATCAAAACCAAACCAGTTACCGAAGAGGCGCTGAGTGGAAGTCAGCCCAAGCACTAGCAAATTTGAATCGAACGTTACTATGCTTTTTATAGAGCGCATTCGTAAATTGCCACCTGCAATTCTTGCATTGATTATACAATTACTCGCTTTTTGTAGTTTGTTTCTGGTTATTCCTGGTTTCCATCTTGTTGTTTCAGTGGATTTCTCGCCCATGCAACTGGCAGTCATTCAAGGGGTGCTTGCCTTTGCATTCAGCCTTGTTATTCGGTTTGCAACCTGGTGGTATGTAATTCAATTCCTGTTTGCTCCAACATTGATTGGTGCACTGTATCTGCATATTCCTTCTGGCTGGTTCCTGCTGGCGTTTTTGTTGCTGGCAATGGTTTACTGGAACACTTTTAGAACGCAGGTGCCCCTTTATCTTTCCAGTCGCAAAGCATGGGTGGCGATAAACGAATTGTTGCCTGCAGAACCGGGTTTCGCTTTTATGGACATTGGCTCAGGACTGGGAGGTTTACTGGCGTACCTGAGTAAGGTAAGGCCTGGTGGAAAATATCATGGTATTGAGTCTGCTCCTTTGCCATTTATCTTCAGCTGGTTGAAAGCGCGTTTTAAGGGTAACAGCTTCCAAGTTGCCTGGGGTGATTTCTGGAAGCTTGATTTTGCCGATTATGATGTGGTTTATTCTTATTTATCGCCTGTTCCTATGATGGAATTGTGGCAAAAGGCGCGCTCTGAAATGCGCCCAGGTTCACTTTTTATCAGTAATACTTTTGTTGTTCCGGGGGTTAACCCAACACATGTTGTGCCATTGAACGATTTAAATGACTCAACACTTTACATTTGGAAAATGTGAAAATCTCCATGGAAAAGAGCATCGATAACTGGGTTGATGAGTTCAGGAACAAAGAGATTCCTGTGTTGAGGAAAACTGCAAAGGAATTTCAACGCATGTCATCCAACACCAGGGATTTAACTCCCTCACGTATTGCAGCCGTGGTGTATAGAGACCCGTTAATGACGCTCAGGATTTTAAGGTTTATTAACGGGATGCACCGTGGTCGGCTGGCAGGGGAAGTTACTACGATTGAACATGCCATTATGATGCTTGGTATAGACCCATTTTTTAAGCAGTTCAGTCAGTTAACTTTTATTGATGACCATCTTGGGTACAGTCGTTATGCTTTTGTTGGGTTGATGCGTGTTATTAGCCGTGCTCACCATGCGGCTTATCAGGCATGGGACTGGGCGGTGATGCGTAACGATGTGAAGGCAGAAGAAATTTATACCGGAACATTGGTCCAGTCTCTTGGAGAGCAAATGTTCTGGTGTTTTGCGCCTGAAGTGCATCTGAATCTTGTAAAGTCTATGCGACAGGATAAATTGCCGTTTATAGAAACGCAAAAAGCGCTGCTGGGTTTTGAATTTTCACAATTTCAGATGGCGCTGGCCAGAGCGTGGAACTTGCCTGAATTATATATCGATTTTATGGATCCGGAGAATAGTGAACGGCCACGTGTGATTGATATTCGGCTTGCCGATTCCGTTGCCAGACGTGCAGACAGAGGGTGGTATCAGGAGCCTTTGTGGCAGGATATGAAAGATGTTGCCCTCTTGTTGCGAATGGAAGAAGATGCGATCGTTGCCAGAATTCATCAAAATGCCATTGTGGCAGCAGGGGTATGGGAGTTGTATGGTGTAACGCCAGCTGCAGCCTGGTTACCTTTGCTGCCAGGAACATGGCCGGAAGATGAAATTCCCGATGAGATCGTGCCAACTGCTATTGAACCTGAAGAGGAAGCGCTGTGTTTTATGCCGCAACCTGCTGTGATGAAGCATGTTATGCAGGAAATTGGTTCACATCTCGATGGAACGCTGAATTTGCAGCAACTCATGGCATTGGTCTTGAAGGGTATGCATGATGGCATTGGATTGAATCGGGTTGTTTTCGCGCTGATGACCCCGGATAGGAAAAGTGTCAAGGCTAAATTCGTGTTGGGAGCTGAAGCCAATTCACCTTTACGTCAGTTTGAATATACGTTGAGTGCGCCCCATTTATTTACGCGTATGATGAGCAAACAGCAAGGCATTTGGTTTAATGCTTCTAATAAGGATAAGTTCGCGCCACTATTACCGGCAGAAATAATAAAAATCATAGGGGAAGGCGAGTTTTTTGCAATGGCTGTGCATATTCATGATAAGCCAGTAGGGATGTTTTATGCTGACAGAAAACATGGTGATTGTGAATTGGATGCGCATAGTTATGAAGAATTTAAGGCGCTTTGTTTGCGCGCTTCTGAAGGTCTAGCGCACCTCGCTAAAAAATAGGCTCACTGATCTGTTTAACCAGATTAAGCAATTCGGCTTTTTCTTTTTCTGGTTGAACATAGTGCTTGCGTTCAGCGCATTGGGTTTTTAAAAGGGAATAAAAAACAGGGTCTGATTCTGCACGCCAAAGCAATGCGGCTAAAGCTTGTTCATCCCCACATGGAAAATACCCCGCATAATCTTTGCCTAGCATGCCGATATTTCCCGATACTGCAGACGAAATAATCGGAATATTACCCATCAGGGCTTCACAAATGACATTTGCTCCCCCTTCCATTTTAGATGTGATCACCATCAAATGAGAGTGAGCGAGTTTACGGCGCACCTCACTATGCGGTATTTCACCTATCCACGAATAACGGGAGTTATATTTCATAAGATTTCTTGCTTCATCAGCCATTGTTTCATCCATCGCTCGTCCAATATGTGTGATATGAATTTTGGATTGATAAGGAAGCAGTAAGGTTGCCAAGGCGCTACGAAACGGATCTTTTTCATCGCGCAGATGACCAATCAGAGAAACTTCAAATCTTCTTTTTGGTAGTGTTTTCTTGCTGAGAGGCATCGCTGACTGGTACAGAACATCAGTCTTGATACGGTAGTTTTCTGTTAATTCCTGTCGCCCCATATCTTGCAATACCAGTAATCGTGTAGCGAGATACATGGATTCTTGCGAGTTTCGATCCGTTTGTATGTCCCGGTATAAATCTGTGCCGGTCAGTACGACAATGAGAGGTAAGTTAAGATGTAGAGTTGAAAATTGCTTAATGGAATCATAACTTCGTCTTGCATGCAAAGCGATCATCATATCCGCTTTTTTTCTGTCCCAATGTTGCTGGATTTTGACTTGATGGCCTCCTTCTCGAAGGTATTTTGCCCAACGTTGAGCAGTATTGAGGTTGCCATTTTTAAAACGCGATGAGGCGGGTGTAATTATAATAATTTTCATATTAGGCTAATCGCGATAGACTTCTTGAATCATTGCCAGGAAAAAGTGGTTTAAAATAACAGGAAAAATGTGTCTGTGCTGATTGAATATTAATGCTCCAAGACTGTTTTGAGCGAATCATAATCATTGAAAGCAGTGTCGAAATAAGTTCATTTTACCAATAAATGGGCTTTGAAAAATGCCCTCCATAACGTTTAACCAGATTTGAGAAAAAATTGTCATGTTTGCATCAGCAATAAATATATAGGTTAACTTTTTGAGTATCCAGAAATTTTGGTATATCAAACAAGGGGAGGCTATTAACGGGCCTTTCCCGGCGGGTGTCATTATTCAATATTTATTGTTGGGAAGAGTCACGCCTGCTTATATGGTGAGTCTGGATAAAATTGCATGGGCACCTATTAGTGATTTTGACGAATTTATACCAGAAACGCTGCCCGAGCAACCTCCTGGAAATATTGTATTTCA
Source organism: Sulfurirhabdus sp. (assembly GCA_043759595.1). Taxonomy (GTDB): domain Bacteria; phylum Pseudomonadota; class Gammaproteobacteria; order Burkholderiales; family SMCO01; genus Sulfurirhabdus. Next base: position 10,272 of record JAYVLG010000183.1, read on the forward strand.
GAAGCCGCCACATTGGCAGGAAGAACGGATAAGCGCTTCTCGACGCTGGATTGACGAACGTATCCGGGATCGGCGATTAGACGAGCTTCCAACCTCCGAAGTCCCCAAAAGACGCAAGCGGATTGATCGCAGAATGATTGAAAGTAATGAGATTCAGGCGCTACGTAAACATTTTCTGTATCAATCCTTCAACCGTCCATTAAAATTATTTGATTTGCCACTTTTATCAATTTCACTTGGGTTGATTGTATTTGCAATTTTGTTGTACTTCTATCCGGTTAACCCGGTAAAAGTTGATCTCGGGCCTATTCAGGCTGATTGTCATCAAGCTGCAAAACCTCAGGTTAACTGGAAAGGGTGTGATATGCGGGGGATCTGGTTGCGAGGCGTGAATTTATCCAGTTCCAATTTAAATCAAACTAACTTGAATAGTGTGGAGCTTAGCAATAGTAATTTATCTTTCGTTAATTTAGCGAATGCAGATATTTCATATGGAAGTTTGAACAATGCAACACTGCTGGGGGCGAATTTAAAGCAGGCTAATTTAAGTTACGCAGAACTCCGTGGTGCAGATTTAAGCCAGGCTGATTTGAGGGGAGCAAAACTTGAAGGTGTGGTTATTGTGGGGGCAAAGCTGGATAATGCTGTCTGGCCAGATGGCACGCTATGCGCACCGGGTTCTATTGGGCACTGTATACCAAAAAAAATGTGATATGAAATCAATTACTTCTCGCGAAAATCCCTTATTTAAATCCCTTAAAAAGCTTGAATCGTCTGCAAAAGACAGGAAAGTTGAAGCAAAAACATTGCTCGATGGCGAACATCTTATCGAAGCGTATCTTTCCAGTGGCGGCATTCCAGAGCTGATTGTTTTAAATGATTTTGCAGCGAATGGGGCTGCACCTGATGCTTTATTGAAACAGATTGCACCTGAGCGTCTGGTTGTCATGCCAGATGCGCTGTTAAGAGAACTTTCGCCGGTTAAAACACCAACTGGCATGATTGCGCTTATCGCTATTCCAAGCACTATAAATGAAACGTCTCAAGCAGATTTTTGCGTGATGCTTGAAGATATTCAGGATCCTGGCAATCTTGGTTCAATCCTGCGTTCAGCCGCTGGTGCAGGAGTTCAGCGGGTGTATCTTTCCAGTAAATGCGCAGATGCCTGGTCACCCAAAGTACTACGGGCAGGGATGGGGGCGCATTTCTGTCTCGAAATTCAGGAAAATGCTGAGTTGATTAAAATCGCTGATAAATTGGCCGGTTCCATCATTGCTACCTGTCTGAATGCAAACAAAAGTCTTTTTGATCTGGATTTAACGGGGCCAGTCACTTTTTTAGTAGGTAATGAAGGTGCGGGCTTGTCAGCTCAGTTGGAAGATGTTGCAACTGAAAAAGTATCTATTCCCATGCCTGGCAAAATAGAGTCACTAAATGCGGCTTCAGCTGCTTCAATTTGCTTTTTTGAACGTGTCAGGCAAATTATCACACGATCTTAAAGTGCTTATGATGCTGAATGAGCTTGGTGTAAATGTGCTGCGTGTAGAATTGTTATGGAAATTTCCTCTACGGATTTGGTAGAGGTATCAAGGTAGGGAATGCCTTCAGTATGGAAAATGCTTTCTGCTTTGCGTATTTCAGCACGGCAGTTATCAAGAGAAGCGTATTGGCTGTCAGGTTTTCTTTCGTTGCGTATTTTGTGTAGCCGATCAGGTGAAATGGAAAGTCCGTACAGTTTTGTTCGGAAGGGCTGTAATGATTTGGGTAAATGACCATCATTGAAGTCGTCAGGTGTTAAGGGGTAATTGGCTGCACGTATTCCAAATTGCATCGCCAGATACAAACACGTTGGGGTTTTACCTGAGCGCGAGACACCAATCAGAATGATGTCCGCCAATTCAAAGTTAGCTGTTGTAATACCATCATCATGGTTTAACGAGAAGTTGATTGCGTCAATGCGGTCGTTATAGGCATCATGGTCTCTAATGCCATGGGATAAGCCCAGGACATGAGAAGATTCTTCTCCCAGTTCTTTTTCAAGTGGCCGGATAAACATTTCGAACAAATCCAGCACCAACCCATTACATGCGGTAATGACATTTCGAGTATCGGGGTTTATTAAGGTACTAAAAACCAGTGGTCTGACACCCTGGTCTGAAAATGCCTGGTTGATTTCATCGCAAGCAGTTCGCGCCTTTTCAACAGTATCTATAAAGGGTAAAGTGGTTTTGTTAAATGCCGCCCCCTGAAACTGGCTAAGTAACGTGCGGCCCAGCAGTTCTGCAGTAATGCCTGTACGGTCAGAAACATAAAAGACATTCCTTTTGATTGTCATTCAAAGTACCTATAGTGATATCAGCATGAGTATGCTGGACGATAAAACAAGTTGCAAATAAGTTACGGAGTGTTCTGTGGAAAAAAACTATATAGCCTGGTTTGAAACATTATCGATGAATGATGTAGGTACTGTTGGGGGTAAAAATGCCTCCCTGGGTGAAATGATTAACCAGCTTTCTCATGCTCAAGTTCGAGTTCCCGGCGGCTTTGCAACAACTGCCAAAGCGTTTCGTGACTTTCTCACACATAATGGATTGACCCAACGAATCAATGAATCGCTGGAAAAGCTGGATATCAGCGATGTAAATAAATTAGCAGAAACAGGGGCAAAAATTCGCCAGTGGATTGTAGAAGCACCATTGCAACCAGATCTGGAAGCTTCAATAAAGGAAGCTTTTAATAAAATGCAGGCAGAGAGTAAAGGGGAGCTGTCAGTTGCGGTTCGTTCTTCAGCCACTGCGGAGGATTTGCCCGATGCCTCGTTTGCCGGCCAGCAAGAAACCTATCTCAATATAAACGGTATAGAAAACGTGTTGTTGGCAGTCAGAAAGGTATTCGCTTCGTTGTATAACGACAGAGCGATTTCTTACCGTGTGCATAAGGGATTTATTCATTCCGAGGTGGCACTTTCAGCAGGTGTTCAGCGCATGGTGCGTAGTGATATCGGTGCCAGTGGTGTGATGTTTACATTGGACACTGAATCTGGATTTCAGGATGTTGTGCTGATTACCGCCTCTTATGGTCTGGGTGAAATGGTCGTTCAGGGGGCAGTAAATCCGGATGAATTTTACGTGCATAAGCCGATGCTTGAAGCGGGTAAACGGGCAGTTATTCAACGTACTCTTGGCGCAAAAGCCATCAAAATGATTTACTCGGATGATGCTTCAACGGAAGACCCTGTGAAGGTGGTTGATGTGTCTGAAACTGAGCGCAGTCGCTTTTGTCTGACAGATGCAGATTTGCTGGATCTGGCACAACAGGCCGTTATCATCGAAAAGCATTACGGCCGACCTATGGATATTGAATGGGCAAAGGATGGTGTAGATGGGGGGCTTTATATTGTGCAAGCCCGCCCCGAAACAGTCACGACGCAAGCCAGCAGCAAAACATTAACCCGATATCACCTCAAACAGCGTTCCACCGTGCTGATTGAAGGGCGAAGCATTGGGCAGAAAATTGGAAGCGGTAATGTGCGTATTGTGATGGGTACAAGCGAGATGGACCGTGTGCAGCCAGGTGACGTACTGGTAACGGATATGACCGATCCGGACTGGGAACCTGTAATGAAACGGGCATCTGCCATTGTCACTAATCGCGGTGGAAGAACTTGCCACGCAGCGATCATTGCGAGGGAGCTGGGTATTCCTGCCGTAGTCGGCAGCGGAAACGCCACATCAGTTCTGATAGATGGCGCTGCGGTTACGGTATCTTGCGCTGAAGGAGATACGGGCTACGTTTATGATGGCATTCTTGAAAGTGAGGTAATTAATTTATCTCTGGATTCAATGCCAAAATCGCCTGTCAAAATCATGATGAATGTCGGTAACCCGGAACGCGCATTTGATTTTCAGGCGCTGCCAAATGAAGGCATTGGTCTTGCCCGCCTGGAGTTTATCATTGCAAGAACGATAGGTATTCACCCAAAAGCGTTGCTGCAATATCCCGATCTTTCTGACGAATTACGTGAAACTGTTGAAAAACGCAGTGCTGGTTACGCTGACCCGGTTAGTTTTTACGTTGATAAAATAGCCGAAGGGGTGGCCACCCTGGCTGCTGCATTTTGGCCTAAGCCGGTCATAGTGAGGTTGTCTGATTTCAAGTCCAATGAGTATTCCAATCTCATTGGCGGCATTCTATATGAACCCAAGGAAGAAAACCCTATGCTGGGATTTCGAGGGGCATCGCGTTACATATCAGATGATTTTCGCAAATGTTTTGAACTGGAATGTCGTGCAATGCGTCAGGTCAGGGAGGAAATCGGCCTGACCAATTTGCAGATTATGGTGCCATTTGTACGTACTATCGATGAAATTAAACAAGTGATTACTTTACTCGAAGAGTATGGGTTGAAGCGGGGAGAGAATGGCCTGAAAGTGATTATGATGTGCGAAATTCCTTCTAATGTGATTTTGGCAGATGAATTTTTGGAGTATGTTGATGGATTCTCAATTGGTTCTAACGACCTTACACAGCTAACACTGGGAATAGACAGAGATTCCGGACTGGTTGCAGGGGGTTTTGATGAGCGCAATCCAGCTGTAAAAGCGCTATTGCACCAGGCCATTCAAGCTTGTACCAAGGCAGGTAAATATATTGGCATTTGCGGTCAGGGACCTTCTGATCACCCGGATTTAGCGCAATGGCTTGTCGAGGAAGGGATCGAAAGCATCTCTCTCAACCCGGATACGGTCGTGGAAACCTGGATGTTGCTCGCGGGTAAAAAAGTTTGAATGGGCTTTTGTTAGCCAATTTGTATCAAATTGACTAACTTTTCAGGCTAATATCCTAACGTTCTGGCGCCTTGATAAAAAGCAAAGCTTAATATCCATGCCAAGAATAAAGGCCACACCACAGAAAACACGGTGAATCCCATGCTTTTAGATTCGCTACGTATGGTGGCAATGGTTGACAGGCAAGGTGTGTAAATAAGAGTAAACAACATAAAACTATAAGCTTGTACCCAATCCAGTTGATGTGCCATCTGCCCCATCAATGCTGTGCCATCCAATCCGTAGATTACTGCAAGAGAACCAATGACGATTTCCTTGGCAACAAAACCGAAAATCAAAGCGATCGCCAGTTGCTGATTGATGCCTAGCGGATCAAGAATAGGTGACATCCAATGCCCGATAATGCCGGCCCAGGTTTGCGCGCTGGCAGGTGCAGCATCTGAGGGGAAGTGGGTCAGTAACCAGACCAATACGACGCCGGCAATAATAAATTTACTGGCACGATTCAGAAAATGACGGACTTCATGCCAGCCGCGCAGCACCATTTGCCGTAATGTAGGGAAACGATAGGGCGGCAATTCCAGAATAAAAGGTTCGGTATTCTTGAATTTCCCTTTGAAAATCAGCGCGGTGAGTAATGCTGTGCCAAAACTGAATAAATAAAGACTGAATAACACCAGTGGTGCTGTTTTCGGCGCAAATAGCGCGGTGGTTATAAAAATAAACACCTGAAGGCGGGCAGAGCATAACGAAAATGGAATCACTAGCATGGACAGCAAACGCAGAGGCCGAGAGCGCATCACACGGGTACCCATCAAAGCGGGCACATTGCAGCCAAACCCCATTAATATCATGACAAAGCTGCGGCCATCCAGCCCCAGTTTGGACATCAAGGCATCCATGAGGAAAGCAGCCCGGGATAAATAGCCGGTATCTTCAACGATAGCCATAAACAGGAAGAACAGGATAATGATTGGAACAAAGGCAGCTACCGTGCTGACACCATTGTAAATACCATCAAGCAGCAAGCCATTAATCGGGCCGGGTAAACCACTAAAAAGCGGATCTAGCGCATATTCCCTGAAACTGCCTAAAATCCAGGCAACACCTGCCTGGAAAGGAGTGCCTAAAAAAAATATCCCCTGAAAGAGTAAAAACATCACCAGAAAGAAAATGGGCAAGCCCAGCCAAGGGTGTAATAACGCATTGTCGAGTCGTGCAGTCAGATTGTCTGACATTTGAACCGGAACCTGCACGGCACTCTTGAGTACAGAATCCATTGTGGATTCAATTTTTGCGTCCTGCGAAAGCATTTCGCGGATTTTTTCCAATTTGACGGGTTTACTGCTGCTGACAATTTTGGTAATGGCTTGATAGGCTTCTTTATAACCTAAGCCATATTTAGCACTAAGCAATGCTACGGGCATCTCCAGCATGTCAGACAGTTTTTTTGTGTCGACCGTAATGCCAAATTTTTTGGCTTCGTCAGACATGTTTAACAACAGAATAGAGGGGAGATTTAACTGTTTTATTTGCAATACAAGGGAAAGCTGGCGTTCTATTTGAGACGTATTCAGGATGATCAGCACCTGATCGACAACATTATTTTCCAGAAAGTGTCTGACGACCTGCTCATCATCTGAAAATCCATGTAAGTCGTAAATCCCCGGTAAATCTACCAGTTCAACCATTTCTCCACCAAGCAGCACTTTTGCGCCTAGCAGATCAACAGTGATTCCAGGCCAGTTGCCAACTCTGGCAGATGCACCCGTGATACGGTTAAAGAAAGTGGATTTGCCTGTATTAGGCATCCCCAAAAGGGCAATTCTTTTCATAGGGAATATTTATTAAGGCAGACGCTGAATATCAATTTTATTGGCTTCAACTCTCCGTAGCATGACATCAGTAGTGCCTATGCGCACGTGCAAGGGACCAGAGAATCGGGCACCGCGAATGATGTCGATTTTCTTTCCGATACGAAAACCCAGTGCCGAAAGACGATGATACAGATCTTCTTCTGTATTCAAAGCGGCAATGATGCCGGTTTCACCAGGTTTAAGCGCAGACAATTTTTGGGTGGTCATTCAGCAGCACCTTCATGTTCATTGTAATGAGAATTATTCTTATTATGGCAATATTTTTTTCTGTTTGCAAGCTTATTGTAGACATAAAGGTATTAAATAAACTACGGAATATTCCTTCATGGTTACAAAGGGTACTCCTATAGGGGGACTTAAATTTGGCGGGTTGATGTAAAAATGATTCGGCCCAGGCTAAAATTCCCGACAAGTCTTCTGCTTTCATCCTTCACTGAATCATCAATTTAAGCTAGAATATCGAATTCTTATGATCGCGATAAGTTCATGACCAAATATGTATTCGTAACTGGCGGTGTTGTTTCTTCTCTGGGGAAAGGCATCGCATCTGCTTCACTCGCTGCTATCCTTGAATCTCGTGGCATCAAAGTCACTATGCTCAAACTGGATCCCTATATCAATGTGGATCCAGGCACGATGAGCCCTTTTCAGCATGGTGAAGTGTTTGTCACAGAGGATGGTGCGGAAACTGACCTGGATTTAGGCCATTATGAGCGCTTTATAAGCGCCAAAATGAGCAAGCGCAATAATTTCACAACCGGTCAGATTTATGAGAGCGTGATTAAGAAAGAGCGCCGTGGTGATTATCTGGGCGGGACAGTCCAGGTTATTCCGCATATCACTGATGAAATAAAGAATTTTATCAAGGCTGGAGCCGGTGATGCTGAAGTGGCACTGGTGGAAATTGGTGGTACGGTTGGTGATATTGAATCATTGCCATTCCTCGAAGCGATTCGCCAGATGGGTGTGCAACTCGGCCGTCACAATACCTGTTATATACATCTTACATTAGTGCCATATCTGGCGTTTGCTGGTGAAATTAAAACCAAGCCAACCCAACATTCTGTAAAAGAACTCCGTGAAATTGGTATTCAGCCAGATGTATTGCTGTGCAGGGCTGACCGTCCGCTACCGGATGATGAACGCCGAAAAATCGCCTTATTTACCAATGTCGAACCAGAGGCAGTAATTTCTGCCTATGACGTAGATAACATCTACAAAATTCCCGGTGTTTTGCACATGCAGCATCTGGATGACATTGTGTGCAAGAAACTGGAATTGACTCCGCCCCCCGCTAATTTAAGTACTTGGGAAGCCCTGATTTATTCCCTGGAGCATCCTGAGCAGCAAATCAATATTGCACTGGTCGGGAAATATGTGGATTTAACAGAATCCTACAAATCTCTTTCAGAAGCGTTGATTCATGCCGGTATTCACACTCGCAGCAAGATCAACATCAATTACATTGATTCGGAAAACATCGAAAAAGAGGGTACAGACTGTCTGAATGGTATGGATGCCATTCTGGTGCCCGGTGGTTTTGGCAAACGGGGTGTCGAAGGAAAAATCAAGGCAATCCAGTTTGCTCGTGAGAATAAAATACCCTATCTGGGTATATGTTTGGGTATGCAACTGGCCGTGATTGAGTATGCGCGTCATAAGGCTGGTATGTTGCAAGCGCATAGTACTGAGTTTGACCCCGAAACACCTTACCCAGTAGTGGCGCTCATAAGTGAGTGGCAAGATAAGGACGGCAAGCTTGAAACAAGAGATGCAAAGTCTGATCTCGGTGGCACGATGCGTTTAGGCGGGCAGAAAGCCATGCTGAAAGCAGGATCTTTGGCCAGCAAGGTTTATGGTTCTGATCATGTTGTTGAGCGTCATCGCCATCGCTATGAAGTTAATAATGCACTGCTACCACAACTCGAAGCGGCTGGATTGATCGTTAGTGGTAAGTCTGTATCTGAAAATTTGTGCGAAATGATTGAACTAGCCGATCATCCATGGTTTATTGCTTGTCAATTTCATCCAGAATTTACTTCTACCCCTCGTGATGGACATCCCTTATTCAAGGCTTTTGTTGAGGCTGCTCTTAAAGGGGTTAAATCAGACTCACAGGCAAATAAATCAGGGAGTGCGACATGAAACTTTGTGGATTTGAAGTCGGACTGGATCACCCGTTTTTCCTGATTGCAGGACCATGTGTAATCGAGTCTCAGCAATTGGCTTTGGACACGGCCGGTGAACTCAAAGAAATATGTTTAAGCCTGGGTATTCCCTTTATTTTCAAATCTTCGTACGACAAGGCCAACAGAAGTTCTGGTAAATCGTTTCGTGGCTTGGGAATGGATGGCGGCCTGAAAATTCTGGCCGAAGTAAAAAGGCAGATCGGTGTACCGGTTCTGACGGATGTGCATTCTGAAAGCGAAATTGAACAGGTTGCTTCTGTAGTCGATGTATTGCAGACGCCTGCTTTTCTATGCCGACAAACCGATTTTATTCATGCCGTTGCCAGTGCAGGCAAGCCAGTTAATATCAAAAAAGGTCAGTTTCTTGCACCTTGGGATATGAAAAATGTCGTAGACAAAGCGCGTGAAGCTAGCAGCCAGGATAATATTATGGTGTGCGAACGTGGTGCCTCTTTTGGTTACAATAATCTGGTGTCTGATATGCGTTCACTGGCTGTGATGCGCGAAACAGGCTGTCCAGTCGTGTTTGATGCTACGCATTCTGTTCAACTGCCTGGAGGGCAAGGCACCAAGAGTGGTGGTCAGCGTGAGTTTGTCCCTGTTCTGGCTAGAGCTGCAATTGCCAGTGGGGTTTCTGGTGTATTTATGGAAACCCACCCTAATCCGGAAGTCGCGCTATCCGATGGTCCGAATGCATGGCCATTGAATAATATGCGCAGTCTTTTGCAGACACTGAAAATGCTTGATGAACTGGTTAAGCAGCAAGGCTTTGCAGAATCCAAATTTATTAATAAATAATTCATATAATTATGTTGTTGTGTATGCTTTAAAGGAAAAATAAGAAATGAGTGCAATTGTTGATGTTATCGCCCGTGAAATTCTCGATTCCCGTGGAAACCCTACTGTTGAAGCCGATGTGTTGCTTGAGTCAGGCGTAATTGGCCGCGCGGCTGTTCCTTCTGGTGCTTCTACCGGCAGCAAGGAAGCCATGGAACTGCGTGATGGAGATAAAGACCGTTATAACGGTAAAGGTGTTTTGCAAGCTGTTGAATATGTGAATACTGAAATTTGCGAAGCGATCATTGGTCTGGATGCTGAAGAGCAGAGCTTTATTGATCGTACATTGTTAGATCTGGATGGTACCGAGAACAAGTCCCGTTTGGGCGCCAATGCAATTCTAGCTGTATCCATGGCAGTAGCAAAAGCGGCAGCTGAAGAATCCAGTTTGCCTTTATATCGCTACCTGGGGGGTGCAGGCCCTATGCAACTTCCGGTACCCATGATGAACATCATCAATGGCGGTGCCCATGCCAATAACAATATTGACATGCAGGAATTCATGATCATCCCGGTCGGTGCAGCAAGCTTCCGAGAAGCCCTGCGTTGTGGTGCAGAAGTGTTTCATGCATTGAAGAAAATTCTTGAAAAGCGTGATATGACTACCACGGTAGGCGATGAAGGTGGTTTTGCACCTAACCTGCCTTCCAATGAATCCGCATTGCAACTGGTTGTTGAAGCTATCGAAGCAGCGGGCTATTTGCCTGGTTCAGATGTAGCAATTGGTATTGATTGTGCCAGCACAGAATTTTATAAAGATGGTAAATACCATTTGGAATCCGAGAATCTGGCGTTAACCTCAGCACAGTTTTCGGATTATCTGGCTGCCTGGGCAGATAAATATCCTATCATTAGTATAGAAGATGGCATGGCTGAAGATGATTGGGATGGCTGGAAAATCCTGACCGATAAACTGGGTAAGTCAATTCAGTTGGTTGGCGATGATCTGTTTGTAACTAATTCAAAAATTCTGCGTGAAGGTATCAAGTTAGGCGTTGCCAATTCCATTCTGATCAAAGTGAACCAGATTGGTACATTGACCGAAACTTTTGAAGCGATTGAGATGGCAAAACGTTCAGGCTATACATCGGTTATTTCCCATCGCTCGGGTGAAACGGAAGACACGACTATTGCTGATTTGGCTGTAGCAACCAATGCTTTGCAAATCAAGACTGGCTCATTAAGCCGTTCTGATCGTATGGCAAAATATAATCAGTTGTTGCGCATTGAAGAAGAACTCGGCGATTCCGCCAGCTATGCAGGCCGTGGGGCATTTTACCAAATAAGCTGATATGCGTTTATTGACGCTCATACTTGTTGTCTTGATTGCCTTGCTTCAATATTCTTTGTGGTTGGGTAAAGGCAGTTGGCTTCGAGTATGGGAAGTCGATCAGCAATTAAAAGCTCAAAAAGCAACAAATCAGAAGTTGCAGGCGCGCAATTCCTCCATGGATGCAGAAGTGCGCGACTTGAAACAAGGATATGATGCAATTGAAGAACGTGCGCGTTCTGAATTAGGCATGGTCAAACAAGACGAGGTTTTTTTCCAGGTTCTGGATACTTCAAAGCAAACCGGGCTTTCTGACAAAACGCCAGCAGAAAACCCCTCAACTCAGTCTGTGCCCACGCAACCCAAGCTTAGTCGCTAAAGCATTCTATTTTTCTGCTGGTGCCTGGCACAAGAAAGATTTCTATTTCAAACTTGTCTACTTCGCGCATCAAGATTTTCTCGAAGTGATCCGGGTTTTCAACATTTTCGTAAATTTCCATCCAAAGTAGTGGATCATCACGTTTTTTCAGCGTGCGACCCATAACGCCAGTCTGACATTTAAGCCTTGCCTGCATGCTTGATACCAAGGTTTCAAGCGTTAGCGTGTCGTCTGGGTCTACGCGATAATAAACGTAATAATGCAACATCAACTTTAAGGCAGTGCGTAAGGCAACTGTTGAAGCTCAAGTGCCGGGCCGTCGAGGGACTTCCAGTGAATGGTTTCACTTGCCGCACTGCTGATTTGAATCACGGCAAGAAGATCATATCCCCCTTTTGGTGAAGGAAATACGTTAACAATCATGCCGGATGCTTGACCTTCCATCTCAGGACTAAACAGATCGTCACCTGCTGCAGGCGTTCCTGTATTGAGATGGGCTAAATACATGCGGCGCTTTAATTTCCCTAAATATTGTGTTCTCGCAACAATTTCTTGCCCTGGGTAACAACCTTTCTGAAAATTAACCCCACCTATTACTTCATAATTAACCATTTGTGGCACAAATTGCTCTTGCGTTGCAGAGGTAATGCGGGGGATTCCAGCCTGAATTTCGTACCATTCCCAAGCAGCATTCCCAACGGGAGTGCAGGTTTTACTTAATGCATCCCATAAAGTGGCTGCATTTTCCGGAGTAGTCATAATTTCAAAACGGTTGCCCGGAAGGTTAATAATGGTGTCATCGCCAACGCATATGACTTCCTGAGTGGTTTCAGGGATTTTTCCATAGTGATTTTGCAATATCTCCCTGGCGTTGCTCCCTGCAATGCCAAATCGAATAGACAACTCGCTGATATCCGATACTTTCACTTTGGAACGCATAACGAACATACTGAGTCGTTTTTGTATGCTTTCCTGAAGTTCGGTGGGCAATTGCATGATGTAGCCATGCGCATCATTCTGCCAGATCAGGAAATTAGCTAACATGCGGCCTTTTGGCGTACAGTAGCTGCTATATTGGCTTTTACCTGAATTGACTTGACGAATATCATTGGTTAATTGTCCCTGGAGAAATGTTTGTGAGTCTTCTCCAGAAAAACTGATCAGCCCGAAATCTGATAAGTCCATAAGAACAGTTTCTGATTGCAGGGATGCCATTTCTTTTGTAGGATTGCCGAAGTTAACAACGCGGTTAGCTTCTATTGAGGCACCGCAGTTCAATAAATGTTGTTGCCAAATTGAGTTCATAATTAATTAATTGAGTTAGATGAGTTGCACGAATACACGACCGGGATGAACGCGATATAATGTCATAGCATACTAAGCTAACAGACGTTTTCATTCACCGCAAGCTTGCGAATTTACTGACGCATTTCTCTTTGCCAAATTTTATAATAATTTGCATGATAAAACAGCGACCAAAAAACCTGAATCTTTTTAAAATCAGATTGCCTGTTACTGGATTGGTTTCTATTTTACATCGACTTAGTGGCGTTTTATTGTTTCTTTTAGTGCCAGCTATTTTATGGACTTTTGAACGGTCTCTTACATCTGATAGCCAATTCCAGGGGCTTTTCAGTGTTTCTTATTACAACCCGATATTAAAATTGATTCTATTGTTTTTTTTATGGGGATTTTTCCATCACTTTTTTGCTGGTGTGCGACATCTGTTTTTGGATATTCACTGGGGAATTTCTTTGCCCCAATCTCGTTTAACTGCAAAAATTGTCATGATTTTGAGTTTGTTGATTACTTTTCTGCTTGGAATTTTTCTGTGGTAAACCGTATAGTCAGTGGTGCGAGATATGGGCTGAGAGATTGGCTCATGCAACGCATAGCCGCTGTAATTTTGCTAATGTACAGTCTGTTCGTTTTGGGTTTTGTTATTCTGAATATGCCCATGAGTTTCGCCCTCTGGCATACATTGTTTACTCATGACTGGATGCGTTTTTTTACATTGCTTTCTTTTATGGCTTTGTATTTGCATGCTTGGGTGGGCATTCGCAATGTTTTGATGGATTACGTTCATTCGACTGGAATCAGATTGACGCTGCATGGGTGCGTTATAGTCGCGCTTGTTATTTATTTTATCTGGACGGTACAAATTTTATGGGGAAAATAACTCAATGAACATCCCCAAGAGAACATTTGACGCATTGGTGATTGGTGCTGGCGGGGGCGGGTTGCGCGCCGCTTTGCAATTGTCTGATGCTGATTATCGGGTAGCTGTGGTGTCCAAGGTTTTTCCTACACGATCTCATACAGTTGCTGCTCAGGGTGGCATCAATGCCGCTTTGGGGAATGTAACGCCAGATAACTGGCACTGGCATATGTATGACACCATAAAAGGTTCTGATTATCTGGGTGATCAGGATGCAATCGAATATATGTGCCGTGCAGCCGCTCAATTGGTATATGAACTGGAACATTATGGCGTGCCATTTTCCCGCCTGGATAATGGCAAAATCTACCAACGGCCTTTTGGTGGTCAATCCATTGAATTTGGCAAGTCACAGGCAACCCGAACTTGTGCCGCAGCAGACCGGACAGGCCATGCAATGCTGCATGCCCTGTACCAGCAAAACATGCGCGCCCGAACCCATTTTTTTGATGAATTCTATGCAATCGACCTGATAAAAGATAATGAGGGTTATGTGCTGGGTGTGCTGGCAATTGAAATAGAAACCGGTGAGCCCTTATTGATTGAAGCTCGTACTACTTTGCTGGCAACCGGTGGCGCAGCCAGAATTTTCCGCACATCTACCAACGCACTCATTAATACAGGCGATGGTTTGGGTATGGCATTACGTGCCGGTGTCCCTTTGCAGGATATGGAGTTCTTTCAGTTTCATCCCACCGGGATTGCGGAAGTAGGCAGCCTGATGTCAGAAGCGGCACGAGGAGAGGGCGGCTATCTGGTGAACAGTGAAGGCGATCGCTTTATGGAACGCTATGCACCCAATGCCAAAGATCTTGCCAGCAGAGATGTGGTGAGCAGGGCTATTGCCACTGAAATCAGAGAGGGCCGTGGTTGTGGTAAAAATAAGGACCACATTTTATTGAAAATGGACCATCTTGGTGCAGAACTGATTATGCAGCGGTTGCCAGGTATACGTGATCTGGCTATGCGCTTTGCGCATGTTGATCCCATAAAAAGCCTTGTGCCTGTTTTCCCTACGGCTCATTACATGATGGGAGGGATACCGACGAATCGCTTTGGTCAAGTTGTTGCCCCCGCACAGTTTGGCCCTGAAGAACCCGTTCCTGGACTTTATGCTGTAGGTGAGTGTGCATGCGTTTCTGTCCATGGTGCAAATCGGCTTGGTGGCAATTCGTTGCTGGATATTCTGGTCTTTGGTCGTGCTGCAGGTAATCATATGCTGGAATACTTGCAAGAAAACCCTTACCCAAGGGAAATGCCTGTTGATGCCATGGAGCCAGCCATGCAACGTTTACAGCGTTGGGAAAAAGCTGGTGACGGAGAGAGTATTCATACCATCCGCGAAGCAATGCAAAAGGTAATGGAAGATTATTGTGGTGTTTTTCGTACCAGTGAAGTATTGAAAGAAGGCATAGCCAAAATAAAAGCATTACATGAAAGACTTCAGCATGCAGTGTTGCATGATCAAAGCAAAGTGTTCAATACGGCTCGTATAGAAGCTCTGGAACTGGAAAATATGATGGAAATCGCATTGGCGACCATTATTTCAGCAGAAGCACGCCAGGAGAGCAGGGGAGCACATTCGCGTATTGATTTCCCTGAACGTGACGATGATAAATGGTTAAAGCACTCTTTGTATTTCAAAGAGGGGAGACGCATGGACTATAAACCGGTGCGATTGAAACCATTAACAGTGGAAACATTTATACCAAAACCTCGGGTCTATTAGGAGATTGCATGCGTTTCTCAATTTACCGCTACAACCCGGAATCTGATCAAAAGCCCTATATGCAGGACTATGATCTGGACATCGACCCAGAGGGAAAGATGTTGCTGGATGCCATTCTGCTGATTAAAACCAAAGATGAAACTTTGAGTATGCGCGCATCCTGCAAAGAAGGCGTTTGCGGCTCAGACGCGCTCAATATTAATGGCCGTAATGGTCTGGCTTG
Organism: Sulfurirhabdus sp.; assembly: GCA_043759595.1. Classification (GTDB taxonomy): domain Bacteria; phylum Pseudomonadota; class Gammaproteobacteria; order Burkholderiales; family SMCO01; genus Sulfurirhabdus. The sequence goes on from JAYVLG010000183.1 coordinate 25,781, forward strand.
TATTACGCCGCTGGGCAGTCTTCAGGAACCCATTGTATTGCGCCCCTTGCCAGGTGTGCCAATCATTCGAGATCTTGTGGTGGATCTCAGTCAGTTTTACAAGCAGTACCGCGCAATCAAACCCTATCTGATCAATCAGGATCCACAGCCGGAAATTGAACGGCTGCAAAGCCCGGAAGACAGAAAAGAGCTGGATGGCCTGTATGAGTGCATTTTGTGCGCTTGCTGCACAACCGCATGCCCCTCATTCTGGTGGAACCCTGATAAGTTTCTGGGGCCTGCTGCACTGCTTCAGTCTTACCGTTTTATTGCCGATACCCGGGATCATGCAACTAATGAGCGTCTGGATTATCTGGAAGACCCATACCGTCTGTTTCGTTGTCATACCATCATGAATTGTGTTGATGTATGCCCAAAAGGACTGAACCCTACCTTGGCAATCGGTAAAATTAAATCCCTGCTGGTCAAACGCAGCGTATGACAATAGAACTAAACCGGTTGCGTTGGCGTTGCCGACGCGGGTTGCTTGAACTGGACATTGTTCTTTCCCGTTTTATCGATAGCCATTATTCAAGCCTCACGGCGGAAGAAAAAACATCGTTTATTGAATTGCTCACCGAGGCTGACAATGATCTGTGGGAAATGATTTCTGGCGTAAATGCCATCAGCGTTGGGCATAATGTGCGCGTATTGTCTTTACTCCGTCAATGCTGACCCTCCATTTCAAGCCATCCAGAACAATGGCTGCGCTTCTGTTATTCATGCATTTCTTTTGTGTTTTACTGGTTTGGTTAATGCCGTTTCCTTTGTGGCTGAAGGGAATAACCAGCATGGTTTTGCTGGCCAGTGCGGTATTTTATTTCAAACGGGATGGGTTGCTTGCATTGCCGAATTCGATCATCGCTTTGCAAGTACATTCAGATTGCCAGTGCGAAGTAAAAATCAAACAGGGAGAATGGATTGAAGCTGAACTTTTAGGCACAAGCTTTGTAGCACCCTATCTGACAGTGCTGAATTTTAAAGTGCCAGGAAAACGTTTGGCGCGGCATAGCGTGATTTTTCCCGACGCAGTAGATCGCGAGGATTTTCGTCAACTACGGGTGTTGCTCAAATGGAAATGCAACCGATTCCCCCGTGAAGAGACGACATAACACGAAACAGTCTGTTGGACACTGATGCTATAAAATTCAAAGGCCGGATTTTTTCACCGACCATTTGTTTTAACTTAAGGTGTGTTGTATTGCTAACTGGCCCTGTAAGTCTCTAGTGTGCCATTAGCGGTCACACGAAAATTTACTCCACTTCGGACATTCACAGGAAGCTCAAAAATTTTGCCGGAAAACCTTACTCTACTGAATGTCTCATGGTGATTGACATTGCGAGGAAAATACCTACATTAGATGGTGTATGGAAGTGGAATTCAGATAACATTTTGTCGAATAACTTTACATTCCCCGCTACATTCATCGCCGACTTTCTTTTCTACCCCTGACAATGGTAGCTTTCCAGCAGATTTTTACTATTGGCATATTTATTGCTTATGATAATGCCATATCTACCAAGTGCGTCATTCACAGCGAACTAACGCACCATATACCAAGATTATTTTCTGTATATCTCCAGTCGGGGAATGCAGAATAAAGATTAAATCGTGCACGCCTAGCGCCAATTGCTATTGTGAACATAGAGAGAAAATTCCGTTCTCTTTAGATATATAACTCAACTGGAGGATAAATGAAATCAACTAACCACATACGTAAATTATCGCGCCTGATATCCCTGCTATTGGCTTGTCTTGCCTTGAGTAGTCCAGCTTGGGGGATAGACTACACAATCACCGATCTTGGCACATTAGGCGGCACTTTCAGCAGCGCAACCAGCGTTAGTAACAATGGTCAAGTGGCTGGCTGGTCCTATACGGCGGGAGGCACCGTTAGTTCTTTCTTGTATGGCAATGGCAAAATGAATGACATCGGCACTTTGGGTGGCACGAACACCTTTGCTACTGGTATCAATAATAATGGTCAGGTAGTGGGAGGGGCAAACTATGCTCAAGACCAACACGCTTTTCTTTACAACAATGGCACGATAAACGACATCGGTAGCCTTGGAGGTCCCTACAGCTACGCAAACGGTATCAATAACATTGGTCAGGTGGTGGGTGTTGCGCAGACTGCGGATTACAGTTTGTACGCGTTTATCTATAGCAATGGCATAATGAATAATATTGGCACCTTAGGTGGTTTATCTAGCAATGCCGCCAGCATCAATAACAATGGCCAGGTGGTCGGTTGGTCAGACAATACCCTTGCCGAGACTCGCGCGTTTTTCTATAGCAACGGTGTGATGCGCGATATCGGTACTCTTGGCGGTTCGTTCAGTGACGCCTCTGGAGTCAACGATGTAGGCCAAGTGGTAGGTAAATCGGCCACACTTAACGATGTGTTTACTCACGCCTTTTTCTATAGTAATGGCTCGATGAATGATCTCGGTACTTTAGGCGGGGCGTTTAGCGCGGCAAAAGGCATCAACATCAAAGGGCAAGTGGTAGGTCAGTCAGAGACAGTAGATGGCTACAATCACGCTTTTTTTTACAGCGGCGGTAATCTGCTGGATTTAAATAATCTGCTATCGCAGGGTTCGGGTTGGAATTTGTCTGATGCGCAAGGGATTAACGACCTAGGCCAGATCGTTGGCACAGGGATAATTAATGGTGAGGCGCATGCTTACCTCATGACACCGACTTCTGTGCCAGTGCCTACCGCTGTATGGCTGTTCGGTTCTGGAGTGATGGGGCTGGCATATGTTACACGAAAGCGCCAAGTGGCCTAATATATTTTCTCAAATGAAGGCGGCTAATCGATTATCGTTATTACTTTTGACTTGTTCGCTGAGGGTCTGTTTTTAACTTACTTGAAGGACCGCAAAGGGTCGGGTACTGAAGTTCATCTTTCCCAGTAGCATACATGTGCAAGCAAATTCGCAAATAATATTTGTTAACTACAGTGGCAGAAAACAAGTTCTTTGCCTTGGTTAAACAGCCTGGTTTGTTTTAGATCAGATGATTACAAAAATTAAGGCGTCAGTACGGTATTTTCAGCATGGGGCAGCATGCCGGGATAATCCCGACTAAAATGTAGCCCGCGGCTTTCATGGCGCTCCATAGCGCAACGCACAATCAGGTTGGCAGTTAAAACCAGATTACGCAATTCGATTAAATCGTTGCTCACACGAAAGTTTTGATAATATTCATCAATTTCTTCAGTCAGTAATTTAATACGGTGCTGTGCACGTTGCAGGCGCTTGTTGGTTCGCACAATACCAACATAATCCCACATGAAACGGCGCAACTCGCCCCAGTTATGTGCAATAACAATTTCTTCGTCTGCGTCTGTTACACGACTTTCATCCCATTCTGGCAGGATTTGTTCAGATGTTTTTTCCTGTTTTAAAATATCCTGAGCGGCTGCCTTTGCGTAAACAATACATTCCAGCAAGGAATTGCTTGCCAATCGGTTGGCTCCGTGAAGACCTGTATGTGCCACTTCGCCTACTGCGTAGAGATTGGAAATATCCGTTCTGGCCTGTAAGTCCGTCATTATGCCGCCACAACTGTAGTGTGCCGCCGGAACGACTGGAATGGGTTCGCGGGTAATATCAATTCCCAGTTCCAGGCAGCGCGCATAAATATTGGGAAAATGGCTGATCAGAAAATCTGCGGGTTTATGTGAAATATCCAGATAAACACAATCCAGACCGCGTTTTTTCATTTCAAAATCTATGGCACGTGCAACAACATCCCGGGGGGCCAATTCAGCACGTTCATCATGGTCTGGCATAAAACGGTTACCATCCGGTAGCTTTAACAGGCCACCTTCACCGCGAACGGCTTCAGTGATCAGAAAAGATTTGGCGTGCGGATGATATAAACAAGTAGGATGAAATTGAACGAATTCCATATTGGCGACACGACACCCCGCACGCCAGCCCATGGCGACGCCATCGCCAGCTGCGACATCAGGATTCGTGGTGTAGAGGTAGACTTTACCAGCACCACCTGTAGCCAATATCGTGTTTTGAGCTGAAAATGTCTTAACTCTACCCGTGTTTGTATCGAGTGCATAAACACCATAACAGCGATTGTCGTCCAATCCCAGTTTTTTGCCGGTGATGAGATCGATTGCGATATGATGTTCAAATACAGTGATATTCGGATGAGCTAATATCTTTTCGGAAAGGGTTTCCTGAATGGCTCGGCCAGTTGCATCAGCTGCATGAATGATGCGGCGCTGACTGTGTCCTCCTTCACGAGTCAGGTGGTAACCGGTTGAATTGTTTTCATCTTTTGTAAAGGGTACTTCCTGGCTGATAAGCCAGGTTACTGCTTCTTTTCCATGTTCTGCAACAAATCGCGTTACGTTTTCATCGCATAATCCTGCACCTGAAATAATTGTATCGTGTATGTGTTCTTCAATAGAGTCACCATTCCCAAGAACAGCTGCAATGCCGCCCTGCGCCCAGCTACTGGCTCCATCCAGCAAGTTTTTTTTGGTAATCAGTGCAACTCGCTGTTGATCAGCCAGATGCAACGCCAAAGTAAAACCTGCTAGTCCGCTACCAATGATGATGACGTCAAAACGAAACACAAAATACTCCCATAAGTCATGTGGCATCAATCATATCAGACACAGGGATGCTCGGGCATGTACTGGTTAAATTATTTATCATCCCTGAAATATATTTTTGTAAATTTCAATTTAAGGAAGTGAACTATCAATTATTACCGCTGTCTTTAGCATAGTAAGAAGGATACGTTCCCTGATCAGCGCCTTGCAGTTATACTATTCGCAGGCTACTTAAATAATATGTAGCTTTGGTGCTTTTAATTCATACAAACAAAATTCAGGGAAAAACCCGCATGGGTGAACGGGAAATCGATCAAGTATTGGTCGAGCGTGTACAACAAGGTGACAAGCATGCGTTTGAGCTGCTTGTCGTAAAGTACCAGCGCAAGCTGGGCAGACTGCTATCGCGTTTTGTTCGCGATCCAGCAGAGGTTGAAGACGTGACACAAGAAACGTTTATCAAGGCTTACCGCGCATTGCCATCCTTTCGGGGTGAGAGTGCGTTTTATACCTGGTTGTATCGGATTGGCATTAATACAGCCAAGAACTATCTTGTCGCATTAGGCAGGCGTGCTCCAACTTCTACAGAAATTATCAGTGAGGATGCTGAAAATTATGAAGAGGGTGAACTATTAAGAGACAACAACACGCCTGAAACCGAGTTAATGACCAAGCAGCTTGCTATCACGGTAAACAGCGCGATGAGCAGTCTGCCAGAGGAACTCCGTACAGCGATTACGCTGCGTGAAATTGAAGGGCTGAGTTATGAAGATATTGCCAGTGTCATGAACTGCCCAATAGGTACGGTGCGTTCCAGGATTTTCCGGGCACGTGAAACAATTGCGGAACAACTACGCCCTTTACTGGGCACTAATAAAGAAAAGAGGTGGTGAGTTATGAATGACCAAATCTCAGCATTAATGGATAGTGAGTTAGATGAAAACGAAGCCAAAGCGTTACTGGCAAAGTTTAAAGATAATCATCAATTAAGTGAAAGTTGGGCTGTTTATCATCAAATTGGGGACAGTCTGCGTCAGACACAGATGCTTTCGAATGATTTAACTCAAAAAATTTCTGCAAGGCTGGAAAACGAACCGACTGTACTGGCACCCCATAAAATCACACCCCCTCGACGTGAAATGATTGCCTGGTCAGCTGCGGCCTCGTTTGCTGCAGTAGCTGTAGTTGCATTTGCCATGTTGAAGTTTTCAAGTATTAATAATCAAGAATTAAGTAATTTGGCTTCTGCATCAAACCAACCTGCCAAAGCCGTTATTGCTTCTACGTCAAATAGCAATATGAATGATTATTTATACGCCCATCAGGAGTATTCTCCCGCAACCCCCATTCAATCCGCATCGGGATTTGCATTGGTTACCTATAGCAATGAACAGGGTAGTGCCCGATGAGATATTTGGTTGGTGCGTTTGTATTCCTGACGATGATTGCTGGAAATGTACAAGCAGACAATTCTCAACCTGATGCCATTGCTTTACTGAAGAAGACAGAAGCAGCTGCAAGAGAACTCAACTATTCAGGTATATTTGTCTATCAATATGGCAATCAGGTTGAAACCTCCAGAATCACACATCATGTGGATGCAACAGGGGAGCATGAGAAGCTGGAGGCATTAAATGGACCTGCAAGAGAAACCATCAGAAACAATGATGATGTAATTTGCTATCTACCGGAAAGCAATTCCGTTCTAGTTGATAAACGCCATACCAGAAAATTTTTCCCCGCCTTGCTGCCAAAAGATATCAGTAAACTTTCAGCAAACTATACGATTAAATTGGGTGGGGTAGAAAGAATTGCCGGCTTCGATTGCCAATCGCTTATTCTTGAACCTAAAGATAACCTTCGCTATTCGCGTAAATACTGGGCTGATAATGCATCTGGTTTGTTATTGAAAGCAACACTTTTAAATAACAATGGGGAAGCAATCGATCAGTTTACATTCACTCAGTTAACTATTGGTGGACCAATAGATAAATCTCAGTTCAAACCCAAACCTGCCTGGAAAAAACTGACGTGGAAAACGGATGAATCAACCATAGTGGATGCGAATACGCATGATACCGGTTGGGAAATCAAGCAACCGCTCCCTGGCTTCAATAAAATTGTCGAACTGAAAAGGGCAATGCCAGGGAAAAAAATGCCTGTATCTCATTTGGTTTATTCAGATGGATTGTCCACCGTATCCGTATTCATTGAGCCTCTTGCAGGAATAGCTCATCCCATGCAAGGTTTGGCTAGTCAGGGCGTGCTCAATGTCTATGCTACTTCATTGGCGGATTTTCAAATTACCGTTATTGGAGAAGTTCCTGCTGTGACGGTTAAGCAAATAGCAACTTCGATGTCTAACAAGCATAAATAATATTTAACAGGATTTGGCAATGCTTGAAACAGAAGCAGTAATTGTAGATATAAAGAATTCAGTTGCTTATGTGGAAACACAAAGGTTGTCCGGGTGTGGACACTGTGACCCGCAAAAAGGGTGTGCAACATCCACATTGACTAAATTTTTTGGCGGAAAGAAAACTTTTTTTAAAGCTTTGAATCCAATTGAAGCACGAGTTGGTGATGCAGTTGTAATCGGAGTGGAAGATGGCGCTGTGCTTAAAGGCTCATTTGCTGTTTATTTGCTACCGATACTCTTCGTGTTGTTAGGTGCTGGAGTGGGCAATGCTCTTGCTTCAACAGCATCGCAACGTGATTTGCTTGCCATTATTGGTGCTGTTGCCGGCCTGGGGATTAGCTATGTATGGGTACGCGCTTATACCGCGTATGTAAGCAAAAATAGTCATTTTCAGCCTGTAATATTACGTAAAATTTCTACTGATAAGATTGTTAACTTTATTAAGGAAATCTAAAAAAATGAAAAATTTGTTGTATGTATTTATTTTTCTGCTTTCTTTTACAAGTTCGATACACGCTAAAGATTTGCCGGATTTCACCGAGTTAGTCGAGAAGCAAGGCCCCGCTGTTGTGAATATCAGTATTACGCAAGTAGTGCATGGAAATAACATGTTCCAACAGATTCCAAATTTATCGGAGGATGATCCTTTTTTTGAATTTTTCCGCCGCTTTATGCCGCCTCAAGGCGGAAATGGCGGGCCATCCCAGGACTTTGAAAGTAAATCACTCGGTTCTGGATTTATTATCAGTCCTGACGGTTACATTTTGACCAATGCACATGTAGTAGATGATGCCACTGAAGTGGTTGTCAAACTGACCGATAAAAGAGAGTTCAAGGCTAAAGTTATTGGTAGCGATAAACGTACTGATGTCGCTTTAATCAAAATCAATGCAACCAACCTGCCAAGAGTGACGTTTGGCGATCCAGCACAACTTAAGGTAGGGGAGTGGGTGGCAGCAATTGGTTCTCCTTTTGGTTTCGAAAATAGTGTGACGGCGGGTATTGTGAGTGCCAAGGGTAGATCGCTGCCCCAAGAGAACTATGTGCCATTCATTCAAACAGATGTGGCAATTAATCCCGGTAATTCAGGCGGTCCCTTGTTCAACTTGAGAGGGGAAGTTGTCGGTATCAACTCGCAAATTTATAGCAGAACCGGCGGTTTCATGGGGCTGTCTTTTGCCATACCTATTAATGTAGCTATGGATATCAGCAACCAGCTTAAAATAAGTGGCAAAGTAAGTCGTGGTTGGCTGGGTGTGGTCATACAGGAAGTTAACAAAGAATTGGCTGACACATTTGGCTTGAGTAAACCAATGGGGGCATTGATCGCCAATGTAGAAAAGGGAAGCCCTGCAGATAAAGCGGGTTTACAGGCAAGTGATATTATTCTTAAATTTGACGGGAAAACTGTTCAGAGCTCCAGTGAATTACCACGACTGGTTGGTGCTATCAAACCTGGCGCGAAAGTGAATGTTCAAATATGGCGTAAAGGGGCTTTGAAGGACATGTCACTGGTATTGAGCGAATTGCCTGCTGAAAAAATGGCTAAGCGTGCTGAAAAACCAGGTAAATCACCCGGTAAATTAGGGCTTTTTATCAGTGAACTGACCCCTGAACAAAAGCAGCAATTGCAAATTTCCAGCGGATTACTGGTGGAGGATGCACAAGGACCCGCTGCTCGAGCAGGCATTCGCAGAGGCGATATCATTCTGGCTGTTAACAATACCGATGTAAAAAGTATTGCACAGTTTTCACAAATTGTTTCTCAGTTTGAATCGCATGGTAGTGTTGCGCTGCTGGTTCGCCGTGGAGATACATCCCTCTATGTCCCTTTGAAACTGGATGGTAAATAAGCCTATGCCGGTTTTGACCCTGTTTGGCCGCGAAGATTGTCATTTATGTCATGAAATGATTGCTGAATTGGAAGAAATTCAAGCGGATTTTCTATTTGATATAGAGGTAGTGGATATCGATCGCGATGCAAATCTGAAAGAAAAATACGGGCATCTGGTGCCGGTGTTAACGTCGAACGACGAGGAAATATGTCATTATTTCCTCGATCGTACAGCACTTGATGCTTATTTTGCCAAAATCCGCTAAAATCCTCCTTTTCTTAAGTATTTAAGGGCGCTTAATGTGCCCTTTTTTGATGCGAAGTATGAAACATATCCGTAATTTTTCCATTATTGCCCATATTGACCATGGTAAATCAACCCTGGCTGACCGAATTATCCATCTTTGTGGAGGCTTGAGCGACCGCGAAATGGAGTCGCAAGTACTTGATTCCATGGATTTGGAACGAGAACGTGGCATTACCATCAAAGCGCAAACAGCAGCTTTGGAATATAAAGCACGAGATGGACAAGTTTATCAGCTGAATTTGATTGACACTCCAGGACACGTTGATTTCACCTATGAAGTGTCGCGCTCACTGGCAGCATGTGAGGGAGCGTTGCTGGTTGTGGATGCCTCGCAAGGCGTGGAAGCCCAGACAGTGGCTAACTGTTACACAGCCATTGAACAAGGTGTTGAAGTCGTTGCTGTTCTGAATAAAATTGACTTGCCGTCAGCTGAACCTGAACGCGTTATAGCTGAGATTGAAGATATCATCGGTATTGATGCACAGGATGCTGTTCGTGCCAGTGCAAAAAGCGGTTTGGGCGTTGAAGACATTCTTGATGCAGTTATCAGTCGTATTCCACCACCCCAGGGGAATATGGATGCTCCGCTGAAAGCGCTGATTATTGACTCCTGGTTTGATAATTATGTAGGCGTCGTTATGCTGGTGCGGGTAGTAGACGGAATATTGAAGCCTAAAGATAAAATTCTGCTGATGGCATCGCAAACCACCCATTTGTGCGAACAAGTGGGCGTGTTTACTCCAAAAACAAAGCCTCGTGAACAGCTTTCAGCTGGTGATGTCGGTTTTATTATTGCCGGTATCAAGGAATTAAAATCTGCCAAAGTGGGTGATACGGTTACTTTGGCAAATAACCCTGCTAAAGAACCTTTACCCGGTTTTAAAGAAATTCAGCCGCAGGTGTTCGCTGGCTTGTACCCAGTTGAATCGCATGATTATGATGCATTGCGCGATGCTCTGGAAAAACTGAAGTTAAATGATGCGTCCCTGCAGTACGAACCTGAAACTTCACAGGCGCTGGGTTTTGGTTTTCGCTGCGGATTTCTGGGGTTGTTACACCTGGACATTGTGCAGGAACGTCTTGAACGCGAATATGACATGGATCTCATCACCACTGCGCCAACGGTGATCTACCAGATATTGATGAAAGATGGCGAAATAATCGAAATTGAAAATCCTTCCCGACTGCCAGACTTGTCTAAAATAGAAGAAATTCGAGAGCCTATTATCAATGCTACTATTTTGGTACCGCAGGATTATGTAGGTGCAGTAATCACACTGTGTACTGAAAAGCGCGGCATGCAGCGTAATATGCAATACATGGGCAGGCAAGTCATGTTGAGCTACGAAATGCCAATGAACGAAGTGGTGATGGATTTCTTTGACAAGCTGAAATCAGTCAGCCGTGGTTATGCTTCTCTGGATTATGAATTTAAAGAATTTCGTGTATCAGATCTCGTAAAGCTCGATATTCTGGTGAATGGTGAGAAAGTGGATGCATTGTCACTGATTGTTCACCGTAATACATCCCAGCGTCGCGGGCGTGAATTGGCCGCCAAAATGCGCGAATTAATTCCTCGCCAAATGTATGATGTGGCAGTACAAGCAGCAATTGGCGCTAACATCATAGCCAGAGAAAACGTAAAAGCTTTGCGTAAAAACGTTTTGGCAAAGTGTTATGGGGGCGATATCTCTCGTAAACGCAAGTTACTTGAAAAGCAAAAAGCCGGTAAAAAACGCATGAAACAAGTAGGCAATGTAGAAATTCCTCAAGAAGCATTCCTGGCTATTTTAAAGATAGATTAACAGTAATAACGGAGAAAGAATGAATTTTGCACTTTTCATGTTTATCGCGCTGCTCTTGACGGGAAGTGTGTGGCTTCTGGATCATTTCGTAACAGGGAAGGGCAGGCCAGAAGGATCCAAAGAACCTTGGTGGGTCGAATACTCAAAGAGTTTTTTCCCGGTTATATTGATTGTTTTCTGTCTGCGTTCATTCCTGGTCGAACCATTCAAGATTCCATCTGGTTCGATGATTCCAACTTTGCTGGTTGGAGACTTCATTCTCGTGAATAAATTTGATTACGGAGTTCGTATCCCTATTATCAACAAGAAAATTATTGAAATAGGTAACCCGGAAAAGGGTGATGTGATGGTATTTCGGTATCCTAAAGATCCTGGGGTTGACTACATCAAGCGCGTGGTGGGTGTTCCTGGTGATAAAATTACTTATCAGGACAAGCAACTTACGATCAATGGTGAAAAAATAAAAACCGTCAGCGCTGGTGAATACAGCTACATTGAAAGTGGCTTGAACTACGCAACAACAGCCCGTTATAACGAGTCTTTAGGTAAGCATAATCATGAGATGATTGTGCAACCGGAACAAAATACATATTATCCTTCACAAGTAGAAGACTTTCCTGGCAGAGAAAATTGCGTTTACAAACAGAATGAATTTACCTGCACAGTTCCCCAGGGGCACTATTTCATGATGGGTGATAACCGGGACAGAAGTAACGACAGTCGGTACTGGGGTTTTGTACCGGACAAAAATATTGTGGGAAAAGCGTTTTTGGTATGGTGGAATTTTGATCACTTCAAACGTATTGGTCAGAAAATCAATTAACAGAGGAATGCGTTCATGATGAAAAAGCAAAAAGGGATCACTTTTGTGGGCATGCTGCTTGTTGCAGGCATGTTATTTTTTGTTGCTTTGATTGGGATGAAAATTGTTCCGGCCTATATTGAATTCTTTTCAGTCAAGAAAGTCATTACTGCGATGAGTAATGACTCTGAAGTGCAGAACATGTCTGTAAAGGAAGTTCGCAACTCATTTGATAAACGAGCGGTAATTGATAATATTACTGCAGTAAAAGGTGAAGATCTGGAAATATCCAAGGAGGATGGAAGTACTGTTGTGATAGCGCAATACGCAGTCAAAACTCCCCTCTTTGGCAATTTGAGCGCCTGCATGGATTTCACTGCGACCACCAGTAAATCACGTTCTAAATCAATGAAGGGAGCAGATATCTGATCCATCTGCATAATTTGCAAATGAGCAACGTCAGAATATTGCGTCATCTTGGTTATGATTTTAAGTCACCTGCATTATTTAAGCAGGCTTTGACGCATCGCAGCTATGGATCACCCAATAATGAGCGATTAGAATTTTTGGGGGACAGTATTTTAAATTGCGTCATTGCCAATAGACTGTATCAAGAGTTTCCCAAATTATCAGAAGGTGACTTAAGCCGTATGCGTGCTCATTTGGTGAATCAGCAGATGCTCTTTGAAATAGCTGAGTCTTTCAAGCTTGGGGATCATATATTGCTTGGGGAAGGCGAGTTGAAAAGTGGTGGCTTTCGTCGACCATCAATCCTGGCAGATGCGCTTGAAGCTATTTTTGGTGCAGTGTTTCTGGATAGTGACTTTGATTCGGCAACTCAAGTAATTGGAAAGCTTTACACGCCTCTGCTGCAAAACCTGGATCTGAAGCATATGGGTAAAGATCCTAAAACGTTACTGCAAGAATATTTGCAGGGACGCAAAATTGCATTACCTCAATATATCGTCGCTGCCATTCGCGGTGAAGCCCATGACCAGTATTTTGAAGTGGAATGTGTTATTCCTGAATTAAATATTCGCTCTCAAGGCGAAGGGACGAGCAGGCGTAGTGCAGAACAACTCGCAGCTAAACAGGCTTTTGAACTGCTTAGCCTCGCCAATCAAGCTTAATAGCTTGTTTTTGAAACTTTACTTGCCAATATAATTCCTATGGATACTCCAGAATTTCGCACCGGTTACATTGCAATCGTTGGTCGACCAAACGTTGGCAAATCTACGCTCCTGAATCACCTGATTGGCCAGAAAATCAGCATTACTTCTCGCAAGGCGCAGACAACCAGACATCGTATAACCGGCATACACACTACCCCTGAAGCGCAATTTGTCTTTGTTGACACTCCGGGGTTCCAGTTGCAGCATCAAAACGCATTGAATCGTTCCATGAATCGTACTGTGACGCAAGTATTGAATGATGTGGATGTGGTTCTGTTTGTGATTGAAGCTTTGCGCTTTAGTGATAAAGACAAGCAGGTGATTAAGTTACTTCCTCAAAATCGACCAGTTTTGCTTATTATCAATAAAGTAGATACGATTGAGGAAAAAAATATGCTGTTGCCATTTATTGAAAAAATGGCAGAATTGTTTTCGTTTACAGCGATTATCCCTGTCAGTGCCCAGCAAAATACTGGTCTGCCTGATCTATTGAAAGAAATATCGAGTCATTTGCCTGTTGCGCAACCCCTCTTTGGCGAAGATGAAATTACAGATCGAAGTGAGCGTTTTCTGGTAGCTGAAATCATTCGGGAGAAGCTCTTTCGCTCTTTGGGTGAAGAAATTCCTTATTCGACAACGGTTGAAATTGAAAAGTTTGAGATGGATGGCAAGCTTCGCCGTATTCATGCTGCCATTATCGTGGATAAAGCGGGGCAAAAGGCCATTGTTATCGGTAAGGGTGGTGAAAAGCTGAAGGGAATAGCCACCCAGGCACGTTTGGATATGGAAAAGCTTTTTGATGGTAAAGTTTACCTGGAAATATGGGTTAAAGTAAAAGGCGGGTGGGCTGATGATGAACGTGCGCTCAAAAGCCTGGGTTATGAGTAAGCAGCCATTGTCTTTAGAATGAATTTGGCAAATTTCTGCTGGATTGCATTGTTAATACCATGATTTTATTACTTATCCTCATAAAAAGGTTCATAGTCCTGTTTTTAAGTTTGACGTTGTATAAATATGTCTGCCTCACCTTCTTTAAACGGGTAAATTTTCCTTTTTTTTGGAATAATTTTACAACTGCATGTTTTTGCTTAATCAAACTACAGCTACAACAAATTAAATTTCGGGCACCCGGTTAAATGGGTAACGCGCAAAAATCCCAGCAAGAAGCCCAGCCTGCATATGTATTGCATAGCTATCCATTTAGAGAAACCAGCCTGATTGTTGAAGTTTTCAGTCGTAATTTTGGACGGTTGGCAATTGTTGCACGTGGTGCACGCCGCCCAAAATCAGCTGTGCGAGGACTACTGATGGCTTTTCAGCCATTGCAGTTAAACTGGTTTGGAAAGGCCGAACTTAAGACCTTGCATAGTGCTGAGTGGCAAGGAGGTCAGCCGCAATTGCAAGGGATGGCATTGCTCTGTGGATTTTATTTGAATGAATTAATGCTAAAGTTACTCCATCGCGATGATCCCCACGAAAATTTATTTATGTATTATCAGGAAACACTGCAATCTCTTGCCAGCCAACGGGATTATGCTGCAGTATTGAGGCGTTTTGAAATAAGGCTGTTGCAGGAATTGGGCTATGCGCTCTCTTTTGCTAATGACGTATCATCTGGTGAGTCTATCGATCCCGACAGAGAATATTTTTATCAAATAGAATATGGCCCGGTTGTTGCTGAAGGCAGGAATGGCCAGCAAATCGGTGTACAATTATCGGGTAAAACACTGCTGGATATGGCTGCGGACAATTATCGTGATCCACTCACTTTACAGCAGAGCAAGATGCTTATGCGTACGCTTATTAATCATTATTTGGGTGACCAGACCCTGCACACACGGCAACTATTGAAGGACATGCAACAATCATGATTCAACTTGGCGTCAACATTGACCATATTGCAACATTAAGACAAGCACGTGGCACTCGCTATCCTAGTCCTGTCCAGGCGGCATTAGCAGCTGAATCAGCAGGAGCGGATGCCATAACGCTGCATTTGCGAGAAGATCGTCGGCACATACAGGATCGTGACGTAGATATTCTGCGGGAATTATTGCAAACCAGAATGAATCTGGAGATGGCCGTAACCGATGAAATGTTGAAGATTGCATTGCGTGTTAACCCTCAAGATGTATGTCTGGTGCCTGAACGCCGTCAGGAACTTACTACAGAAGGCGGGCTGGATGTGGTGAATCATTTTGATAAAGTGAAGCATGCTTGTAGTGTGCTGGGTGATGCAGGGATTAGGGTTTCATTGTTTATTAATGCGGACAAGGCGCAGATGGATGCCTCTAACGAGGCAGGTGCACCTGTGGTTGAAATCCATACTGGCCATTATGCGGATGCAACCATCGCAGAAGCGGAACAAATGGAATATAACAAGATTAAAGATTCGGTTATTTACGGAACTGCTTTAGGATTACGCGTGAATGCCGGGCATGGTCTGCATTACCATAATGTGCAAAAAATTGCTGCTATAGCGGATATACGGGAACTGAATATTGGTCACGCTATTGTTGCGCATGCACTGTTTGTTGGCTGGGACAATGCGGTAAAAGAAATGAAATCACTTATGCTGGCAGCGCGTACTTAATAATGATTTACGGAATCGGGTCAGATATTGTTGCCGTTGAGCGCATGCGCACGCTCCTGCAAAAATACGGGGACAACTTTGCTCGCCGCATTCTGGCTCCGAATGAATGGTTGGCATATGAAAGCAGTCAAAATCGTGCGAATCTCCTGGCTAAGCGCTTTGCCGCAAAGGAAGCATTCGCAAAGGCAATAGGTACAGGTTTACGCCACCCGGTTTCATTGCAAAATATCAGTGTGATTCATAATCATCTGGGTAAGCCAGGTTTTCATTTAGACCCTTTAGTTATCAACCTGCTTGAAACTCATGGCATCCAGAAACACCATTTGTCCTTGAGTGATGAAAAGGAAATGGCCTGCGCCTTTGTGATATTGGAGGGAGTATGTCTCTAGGGCCGGTAATGCTGGATATTCTCGGGACGGAATTAACCGATGAAGATCGCAAAAGGCTTTTGCACCCCTTGACTGGCGGCGTTATCCTGTTCAGCCGTAATTATGAATCTCCCGCACAGTTGACAAAAATAACGCAAGAAATCCATGCGCTTAGAAATCCACCGTTATTAATTGGTGTCGATCAGGAAGGTGGCAGGGTACAGCGTTGCAGGGCGGGTTTTACCCGTATCCCTCCCATGCGAGAATTCGGGCGAATATGGGATGAACATCCCCAGAAGGCGCGCCATTTAGCACAGCAAACAGGTTATGTCCTTGCTGCGGAACTTCGTGCTTGTGGAGTAGATTTTAGCTTTACGCCTGTTCTGGATATGGATTACGGCCAAAGTGGGGTGATTGGTGATCGTGCATTTCATCTTAACCAGCAGGCTATTGCAGAATTGGCTCACAGTCTAGTTCTGGGGCTCAAGGAAGCTGGCATGGCAAGCGTAGGTAAGCATTTTCCAGGTCATGGCTACATCAAGGCAGATTCTCATCTTGAAATACCCATTGATGATCGGGAATTTGCTGATATTGAAATGAATGACCTGGTGCCTTTCAAACAGATGATCAATTTCGGGTTAACGGGGATTATGCCTGCACACGTCATCTATCCAAAAGTTGACAAACGTCCAGCAGGATTTTCTAAATTTTGGCTGAAAGATATCCTGCGTAATGAATTGCGCTTTGACGGTACAGTTTTTAGCGACGATTTAAGTATGGAAGGCGCCAGTGTGGCGGGCGGCATCGTCGATCGTGCGAAAGCCGCATTAGAAGCAGGGTGCGATATGGTGCTAGTATGTAACCGGCCTGATTCGGCCGATGAATTGCTGGGTAATCTGCACTGGAATGTGCCCCCGGTCAGTCTAACCCGTCTGGTACGTATGCATGGTAAACCTCACCCGGATTCATTAGTGAAATTGCATGAACAAGAGCATTATGTGAGCGCAGTACATGCTATTGCTGGTATAGGTTTTCGCAGTGGTGACCTGCCACTGGAACAACGGCAGCCGGATTCCTGTGGCGATCTCTAATCATCACCACGATACTCATGATGAGCATCGTGGAACGCATAATCATAGCGCTGAACATGGTCACCACCATCATCATCACGGAGATGGCGGGGCGCACCTGCGCTGGGCATTAATCATTACGTTTGGCTTCGCCATAGTTGAAGCATTAGGTGGCGTCTGGTCCGGATCCCTTGCATTGATCAGTGACGCTGGGCATATGTTTTCTGATTCCTTTGCCCTTGGATTGGCAGCATTTGCTGCCTGGATCGTTAAACGGCCTCCATCACTTCGGCATTCTTATGGATTTGTCAGGGCTGAAGTAATTGCAGCCTTGGTAAACAGCGCGCTTATGCTGGCAGTCTTAATCGGTATTGTAGTAGAAGCGGTCATTCGATTAAATGAACCTCAACCTGTAGCGGGGGGTGCGGTGATGATTATTGCTGCAATTGGATTGGGTGTGAATGTGGTGGTGGCATTTGTGCTCAGCAGCAGCCAGCATTCAATCAATTCTCGCGCAGCACTGCTGCACGTGCTGGGGGATTTACTTGGGTCAGTAGCCGCATTGATAGCTGGTGCAGTCATTTATTTCACCGGCTGGATGCCCATAGATGCCATTTTATCTCTCGTAGTGGCTGGTTTGATACTGTTTTCAACATTGAATCTGCTACGTGAAGCCCTGCATGTATTAATGGAAGGGGTACCTCTGAACCTTCGTCTGGAAGAGGTGGGTAATGAAATGGCAAAAATGACCGGAATAATCTCCGTGCATGACCTGCATATATGGAATCTTTCATCCGGTCAGATAGCGCTTTCAGCACACATAGAGCTTGCAGAACTCAATTCGTGGCACCACATACTAAACAATATGCGAAAACTACTGCATGATCAATTTGATATTGATCATGTTACTTTGCAGCCGGAAATTGCCGTGCAAATTAACCAGCCTTTCAAGGCTACTATAGAAATACACCCTATCAATTAGAAAACCAGGGCAATGCTAAATGGAAGCAACATTCTCAGGTACCTGTCGACAATGCCCACGCCTGGCAACGTTTTTAGATGAGGTAAAGCTGGCCAATCCAGATTATTTTGCCAGACCCGTACCGCCGTTCGGGGACAAAAATCCCACCTTGCTGATCGTTGGTCTGGCACCTGGAATGAATGGCGCTAACCGGACAGGAAGGCCTTTTACGGGGGACCATGCAGGTATTTTACTTTACGAAACACTCCACCAGTTTGGATATGCCACCCGACCAGAATCTATAGATGTTAATGATGGATTAGTACTGAATGGATGTCGCATAACCAATGCTGTTAAATGTCTGCCTCCACAAAACAAACCTGAAACACTGGAAATCAAACAATGTAACCAATATTTGTCCAGCGAAATCAATTCGCTATCTAATGGTGCAGTGTTGCTCGCATTGGGTGCAATCGCCCATAAAGCCATTTTGATGGCGCTGAGGCTGAAAGTTAAGGATTTTGCATTCTCCCATGGCGCAAAACATGTATTGCCCAATGGATTAACCTTATATGATAGTTACCACTGTAGCCGTTACAATACGCAAACCAGGCGTTTGACCCCTGAAATGTTTCAGGCGGTTTTTAAAAATATCTCCAATCAATTAATAAGGGAATCATGATGCCTTACGTTAATATTCGCATTGCAGGTAGTCTTACCCGTGAACAAAAACAGAAAATTGCGGAAGAAATTACTGATACGCTTGAGCGAATTGCCAAGAAACCTAAATCGTATACTTACATTGCGTTCGATGAATTGCCTGACGAAAACTGGGCTATAGGTGGCAAACTGCTGGATGATGAATAGTCTACAGATGACCTGTTTAAAATAATAGTATTTACATTAAGTAAAAATTGCAACAATTTGATATAAATAATTATTTAGATAATATCCCTAACCTTCCTGGCGTTTATCGCATGTTAAATGAAACAGGGGAGGTTTTGTATGTGGGTAAAGCCAAAGATTTAAAGAAACGTGTTTCTTCATACTTTCAGAAAAGCGATCTGTCCCCACGGATTTCTCTGATGGTTAAGAAAATAGCCCAGATTGAAACCACTGTTACCCGTTCTGAGTCTGAAGCACTGGTTCTTGAAAACAACCTCATTAAAGCTTTAGCTCCGCGTTATAACATTCTGTTTCGTGACGATAAATCCTATCCTTATGTGATGTTAACCGGTCATGCTTATCCCCGGCTAGGTTTTCATCGTGGCGCATTGGACAAAAAAAATCATTATTTCGGCCCATTCCCTAATGCATGGGCGGTGCGCCAAAGCATGCAACTATTGCAAAAAGTATTTCGAATACGTACTTGTGAAGATAGCGTATTCAGCAATAGATCGCGTCCCTGCCTGCTCCATCAAATCAAGCGGTGTACAGCCCCCTGTGTAGGTTTGATCGATGCTGCTGCTTACCAAAGTGACATAAAAAATGCACAGTTATTCCTGGAAGGAAAAGAATCAGAGGTTATCAGCACATTAAATAACAAGATGCAAACCGCTGCAGAGCATATGCAATATGAAGAAGCGGCAATGTACCGTGACCAAATCCAGGCCCTGGGTACAATTCAGGAAAAGCAATTTGTCAGTAGTGAGAAGCAGTCAAATGCCGATATAGTTGCCTGCATTGTTCAAAGTGGCTTGATTTGCGTCAACCTCGTAATGATCCGGGGTGGACGCCATCTTGGTGATAAAAGCTTTTTTCCGGTTAATGCTGAAGATTACGATGCGGCAACTGCGCTCGAGGCTTTTTTAAGCCAGCACTACCTGGACAGACCTGTACCATCACTTATTCTCGTTAATGAAAACATTGATAAAGTGACGATTGAATCGCTATTGAGTGAGCAGGCAAATCGTAAAGTTCAAATAAAAACCAATTTGACTGGCGAAAGGCGGGTCTGGTTGACCATGGCTATTGAAAATGCGCGTATTTCATTGGAGCAAAGGGTTAACCAGAAAGTGACGCAAGAAGCTCGGCTGGAGGCATTGCAAAATGCTTTAGCTCTTCCTTCTACGGTTCAACGCATTGAGTGTTTCGATATCAGCCATACCATGGGTGAGGCCACGATAGCTTCTTGCGTTATTTATGACCGTTTAGCGATGCAAAATGGAGAGTATCGGCGATATAACATAACGGGAATTACGCCTGGAGATGATTACGCAGCAATGCGTGATGTATTGTATAGGCGCTATAAGAAAATTGCCTCTGGTGACGGAAAAATGCCTGACCTTATTTTAATTGATGGCGGCAAGGGGCAAATCAGTATCGCCAAAAATGTACTGGAAGATGTTGGATTAAGCGATATTTATCTTATTGGTGTAGCAAAAGGTGAGGCGCGTAAACCCGGATTAGAGCAACTCATTTTCCCGGGCGGTGAAAAACCGCTACAATTGCCCAAGGATCATATAGGTTTGCATTTAATCCAGCAGATTCGCGATGAAGCCCATCGTTTTGCAATTAGCGGTCATCGTGCCAAGCGTGGTAAAGCCCGCACTAATTCTTCCCTTGAGCAAATAGGCGGGGTAGGGTCTAAACGCAGACAAAAACTATTGGCCCGATTTGGTGGTTTGAGTGGTGTTAAAACTGCGAGCGTAGATGATCTCGCTCAGGTAGAGGGTATCAGCCGCCAATTGGCTGAAAAGATTTACCAGGAATTTCATTAAATTAACCCAGCACAGAAAAAGCAACTGCAATTTAAAATTTATGCCACTTAATATACCAAATATCTTAACCTGGTTAAGAATCCTGCTTATTCCTCTTTTTGTCGCTATCTATTATTTACCGCAGCACTGGATGACACCACATGATGCTAATCTAACAGCAGCGGGAATATTTGCCATTGCTGCAATGACTGACTGGCTGGATGGTTATCTTGCACGCACCTTGAATCAAACGTCCGCATTTGGTGCATTTCTTGACCCCGTGGCTGACAAACTCATGGTAGCTGCTGCTCTGCTTGTATTGGTTAAGCTGAATCGCGTCGATGCCATGATTGCTCTGATTATCATCGGTCGAGAAATCACCATATCTGCATTAAGAGAATGGATGGCTCAGATTGGTGCAAGCAAGAGTGTTGCAGTTTCATTTATTGGTAAAATAAAAACCGCTGTTCAGATGGTCGCAATTTTCCTCTTGCTCTATCACGACAGCTTTTTTCAACAAATTAACGCACAAATGCTGGGAACATGGTTAATTTATATCGCTGCAATATTAACTTTATGGTCAATGGGTTATTACCTGAAAATGGCTCTCCCACAAGTGCGTAATAGAATTTAAATCGAAATGTGGGTTGACAATATCCGTAGAATATTTAAAATAGCGATCTTTCATCAAGCGGGAATAGCTCAGTGGTAGAGCACAACCTTGCCAAGGTTGGGGTCGCGAGTTCGAGCCTCGTTTCCCGCTCCAGATTATAGGGGAAAGCAGTAGCTTTCCCCTTTTAGTTTAAAAAATGTCAACTCGGTTTGCATTGAGCTGATACAGTAGTAAGCCGTAAAGCTGTAATAAACACAGTAATATCTTTGTGTGAGAGTTACGGCGGGGTGGCAGAGTGGTTATGCAGCGGCCTGCAAAGCCGTGGACGCCGGTTCGATTCCGACCCCCGCCTCCATCCATCCGCCCGGATGGTGAAATTGGTAGACACAAGGGACTTAAAATCCCTCGCCCTAATCCGGCGTGCCGGTTCGATTCCGGCTCCGGGCACCATATACAAATAATTAATCGACTGATTCACCTCATGATCATTTACAAACTTATTTGCGAAAATGACCACCAGTTTGAAGGTTGGTTTACCTCAAACGAAGATTTCGAGAATCAACATACTCAAGATAAACTTTCTTGTCCTGTATGTGGTGATGAGGGCGTGGCGTTATTGCAGACGGATGCATTTGTCGACTCAGCCATATCTCAAGAGTCTGAAATTGAAAATGCCTCGCAGAATAATCGTTTGTCCAGTCATCAGGTTTTTCAGCATTTGATTGGTTATGTGACGCAAGATGCAGAAGACTTTGGTAATGCCCTCATTAAAAAAATTCGCGACTTTCATTCACAGCAAACCAAGGCCCGCAGCAAGGTTGGCAATGCAACGCTAAAAGGCGTTAAAGATTCAGCTGAAGAAAATATAGAGATTTTTGTGAATTCATCCAAAACGAGGGAAAAGCTTCACTGAGTTTGATTTACATCAAGTTGTTAGACATCTAAATCATGTTTTGCTCTTGGACTTTAAGTATTAACAGTGTACCCCGAGCTTTTCTGCTCAATTAAGCTAATTTCTCTGCAACCACCGTAAAAAACTCCTTCTTTGTGTTATCTGGTGCTAGAACAGTGTGTTCGGCCCTGAATAGAATGTTCCATCCATAAAAATGCTTTTCAAGCTCTTCACGACTAAAAAGATAATAATGATCAGGGTGAAACATCGCCATGTAATCAGTCCCAGCAGTAAGTACGTTGATGAGTGCAACACCCCCTGGTCGTACATTACTTTGAATATCCAGCAGCATTTCTAGTGCACGATGTTTTGGAAAAAACATCAGCAGGCCAATCGCCACAATGGAGTCGAATTTTTGCGGGATATGGAAAGTAGCTAAATCAGCTTTTATCGCTTCAATGGAAAGATGTTTTTCGGTAGCTATTTTAGCTAAGTGCTCAACAGCTGAATGGCTAGCATCAACAGCAACCACAGAATGGCCACGCAATGCCATTTCTACACTTAAATTGCCTAAGCCACATCCTAAGTCCAGAACATCACCCCTAATGAATTCAAGCGCAGTCTGCTCGAACTGATTAAGCTCAAACTCCTGTTGTTGAATCTGTCGTTGAAACTGGGTATCAAAGAAGTTGACTGATGTATTGTCCATTATGTGGCTTGTCGTTTTAAAAAATTAGTTGGCTGTGGTTTTGTCGAAAAAAATAATATCCAGCTTTCCTGAACTGATTTGTTTACTTAGTGCTTTATAAACATCAATATCAAATGATGCCTTGATGCGTTTAACAGACTGTAAGTCTAATTCATTTATATTAGCAATCGTGCCTAAATAGCACCAATTTTCTATAAGGTGAATATCAATTCGCGCGCCAAGTGGCGCAATTTCTTTTACACCAATCAATCCGTTGAAAGGCCATGCTTGCACCTGTGACTTAAATAAAGCTGCTTTGAGTCTCGCATTATGACTGGCAATTGGTTCAACGCCAATGCATGCCCCTAAACAGTTTTTTGAATGGTAAGCTGTGCAGGATTTGCCAATCACTTGTGTTTCCAGTCCAATAATACTGTGGCAAAGCAGATGGGCATCTGCAAGGCTGCGTAGTGCTTTGGTAGCAACTTTTCCCGAGGGAAAAAGACCATAGAGATTCCGGAGTCCACCAAAGTCCAGATTCCTTGAGTATTTAAGCTTGGGAATCAATGTTCCGTTTTCGCTTTCTTCCGTTTGCCAGGCACAAAGGTCGTTGTGTTTGGCTGATCGAGTAGTGTGCAGGGGCTGGTTTTCTTTCAATAGGCGTGTTTCGGTTAAGAGTGCACCTAATTCACTTACCGTTTCAATATGTGCTATATGTTGTAATTGTTGTGCTAATACGGCTTCGTTGGGGTGTCGAATGCTTTTGGAAAAGAAAGAATAAATGCTCTTGCGTATGTTGTTGCTCTTGCCGATGTATAGTAGCTGATCATTGGCACCATAGAACAAATAAACGCCACAGGACTCCGGCAAGTCGTCCAATATGGCAGGATCAAGATGCGCGGGTAATGCTGGGCGCTGGATAATCGTGTTAATCGCTTCTGCAATTGATTCTGCCGGCAGGAAATCGTTTAAATGACGCATAAAAAACATGAGTGCTTTTGCATCAGACAGTGCACGATGGCGGCTATCAATTGGCAAGTTGTGTCGCTGAATTAAGGCATCCAGATTGTGTTTGTGGTGCTGAGGGAAGAGTTTGCGAGATAATTTAACCGTACACAATGCCGTTGCGCTGAATTTTATGCCAAGGCGCTTGAATTCGTTTTGCAGAAAACCATAATCAAAGCGAGCATTGTGAGCGACGAATAGCCTGCCTGTTAATCTTTTCAGCGTTTCCTGTGCTACTGACTCAAATGGAGGTGCATGAGCGACCATTTCGTCACTGATACCCGTCAAGTTCTGGATAAATTTGGGGATTGTTACCCCTGGATTGACTAATGTACTCCACTCATGAATAGTATCGCCATCAATCTCAACAATGCCAATTTCAGTGATACGGTCACTTTCGGCGTTTGCTCCGGTTGTTTCCAGATCAACAAAAACCATTGGTCGTTCGAATAACATTTTTCTCTCTATTTTATTGGAGCGTCAATATATCTGCAAAATGGGGGGCAGTGTTGGGTAATAATGAGAAAGAAACTTGGATTATATGTAAAAAAAAACCCCGGCTAGCCGGGGTTTTTTGAGCTGTTTAAGGCTTAAGCAGGATGAATGTTTGCAGCCTGTTTACCTTTAGGACCAGCTGTCACATCAAAGGTGACTTTCTGATTTTCTTGCAATGATTTGAAACCAGAACCCTGGATTTCTGAAAAATGCGCAAATAAATCTTCACTACCATCTTCCGGTGTAATGAATCCAAAACCTTTAGCATCATTAAACCACTTTACTGTACCTGCTGCCATTGTATTTTTTCCTTAATAACAATTTAATTAACGGGCAATATGCCCAATCCATCAATCCAAGGGGAAAAAAAGAGGCCAACTGAAGGTACCGCAATTTGAAGCTTGAATTCCACAGACTTAACTAAGAGTACATGAAAACCCAATAAGTTCAAAATATTAATGCATTTAATTAAATAAAAAATTACTATTTTTTTGTGTAAACCTGTGATCGCTTTACCAGCAACGCTTCAGGCAGTAACTTGATTCTGATTGGTGAACTCCATAGCCAAGCCATCCCATAGTTTAATACGGGCATTAATTGCTTTTTCTGCGGCTTCTGTCAGTTGTTGAACTGCCGTGGGATTGTCGCGGGTTAATTCATTAATGATTTTCAGAGCCGCGGGTCCATGGGTATCCCCATCAAGATCTATATGACGTTTGAGGTAATAGACAAACATGGGGGCTTTTGAAGTGTCAATCTGCCAGCTTGCCAATAAGTTTCTGAACATTTGTGGGATGACATTTTCACGACCGTAAAAAAAACAGCCCAACACTTCGTAAACATTGCCATTTTTAACTGTTTCCATGGTGTTTGTAACAAATGCCTGGATGCATTTTGGTGCCGAAACGATTTCCAGCGCTTTGGTGAAAGGAGTGCCGGCTCGGATCAGCGAGACAAACTCTTCAATTTGATTTGTTTGGGCGCCAACTTCTTTCATCGCCAGCAAGTAAATTTCATAATGGCTTAGAAAACCACCACCGGGCACCTCATCACTTTCTTCTCCCAGTACAATTTCGTTAATCAAGCGTGCTGCAAGAGGGTGAGGGGAGGGAACCCAGGGCAAATCAACCGAAGTCAGGTTGATTTGGAGGCGTTTAATAAGGGACATAAAATCCCAGACTGCAAATACGTGCCATGCCATGAACAGCTGCAAATCTGCCATGTTCTGTATGGATTCAAAAACTTCGTGATGCTCAAGCACAAGTTGTCTAGCTTCAATTTTGCTATGAAGTGTCTTGCTTTCAACGGTGTTCATTGTTGTATGTGTCCAGTGAATGTTGGGATATAACATTTCGATAGATTGCTGAATATAATAATCAACTTATATATAATGAGCAAAGAATAATTTCCCTGCGTTGTGGTTACATACCCTTCAACCAGTTTTCCATCTCTGCAAGACGCTGCCATGCAAGCGGCAGGTTTTTTCCACGGGATTCAACGTTTTTCAGGAGCTGATTTCCTTCTTCTATCATTAGCTCAAGCCGCTCGGGAGGAAACAGCGCCAAAGCGGCTTGCAGCCCATTTTCTGATTCGCTTAATAGCGTTGGAACCAGCTCTTCGCTTCCAATATTTTGGTCAGGGTTCAGAATGTCTGAAACAATAGTGTAGTTGCAAAGTTGCAGGTGCAAGGCGGTATATTCATCATCCTCACGTAATGTTTCTATTGCATGGGGTTCATCGTCTTTTATGGAATGCAACGTTTTACTTACTGCGTTAATCAGCTTTTTTAGTGAATCAAGAAAAGCTGTCTGATCTCCAGGTAACCCTGTACAAACTGCATAAAGCTGTTCTGACTGGGCTTTAATCTTCAAAATCACATCGCGCTCTTCATTTTTATCAAGTTTTACCGCTCGCTGTACCAGATCGCGGAATTGTTCCGTAAATTTCTGTAATGCCTTCTTATCTTGTTCTATTGCATTTTGTAGATCTTTTTGGGTGATCGTATCTCCGGATGCAAAAAGGGGGTTATTGTACATGCGCTGTAACTGCCGCTCACGTGGGCCAGGTTGAATTGAAAAAGTTAGAGACATGACTAGGTGGTATCCAGATGATTTGCTAAAAAGCCGAGTTATTGCCAGTAATAGTGATCGTACAGATTGAGAAGTATTTTATAGATAAGGGTAACTTACTGATAGAGGCAACATTGAATAACATACTATTTAACATAATATACATTATGCGAAGTAAATGTATCATCTTGAAATTGCAACAGTGATACAAATTAACTTCTAATAAAACGATACTTATTAGCATAAATAGTAATTAATTCAAGGCAGATTGATGTCGGATATTTTTACAAAAACAAGAAACCATCTTACGCTTTAATTTATATCTTATTGAATTAAGTCAAATAAAAATTTATGGCGCAAATCTTGCTTATAAATAAAATAAGTATATTTCTGTTTGCGCTCGAAATAATTGACTTGACCAACCGCGTCGCCTCGACCGATTACTACAAAATATAAGTTCAATAATCGTAATGCGCCTAATTTATAAAATCAGGGCACGTAACACGTATGGAAATAAAAAGGGGAAATAACTCAACGCACCCTGCAATAGAGTGTGTTGACGCATCAGTATCGATCAATGAATCTCATTGGAAATCTCGTAAAGAAATTACATTTACCTGGATTGGCATCCTCTTTACCTTGTTTGCCACGATACTGATTGTATTTGAGCAAGGTCCGGTTCTGATTGATCAGTTTCAGCAGAATCAGTGGCAGTCCTTTGCCACTCATTTCATCTTTCTTTTAATTGCTGCCCTGTTGATCTACGGTGGATTGGTCTATCTTTTCAGCCGCCTTGGCTATATACATCGACTGCGTCAACACATACCTGCCAGTAGCGAGGATCTCGATATCTTGCTATGTAATGAGCAGGCACCTGAACTAACAGTACTTGTGCCTTCTTACTAAGAAGACCGTAGCGTTATTTACCAGACACTGATGTCCGCCGCTCTTCAAGAGTACCCTTGCCGGCGGGTGGTTTTGCTGATTGATGATGTACCAAATCCCACCTCCATTGCAGACATGACGCAACTGGCAGCCGCACGCGAGCTGCCACAACATATAGATAGCTTTTTGGAACCCATTGCGCAGTATATGGCCAATGCTCGCAACGATTTTTTGCAACGAGTCCAGCATAATGCCGTGGATGCATCCCTGGCTACTAAAGAGCTTATAGAATTATGGCACCACGCTGCTTACTGGTTTTGCAGCAGAGCAACCGAACATGACCCAAGTGACCATGCTGAGAGGTTGTTTATTGAACAAGTGTTGCGTGTCCGTGAAACAAATTGCATGAATCGCGCCAGGCAATTGGAAGAGTGGCTTGAAGTTGGCACGGTGCTGTCAACTCAGCAGCTGGAAAAAGATTTTCGTAAACTGGGATCAATGTTCGACTGCCAATTGACCAGTTTTGAGCGTAAGCGTTACATCAATCTGTCTCACGAACCCAACAAGGCTATGAACCTCAATAGCTATATTCACCTGACTGGTAAGCACTTTCAGGAGCAGCTTACTGCAGATGGTTTGCGGTTAGATGCGGTAGAACCAGAATATGCAACGTTTTCTGTGCCGTTGGCCCGCTATTTTGTCACACTTGATGCCGATAGTATTCTGTTGCCTGAATATGCATTACGATTGATCCATATTATGCAGCTTCCAGGTAATGAACGTATGGCCGTGGCGCAAACACCTTACAGTGCTTTTCCCGGCGCAACTTCATCGCTTGAACGGATCGCAGGAGCAACTACCGACCTGCAATACATTATTCATCAAGGTTTCACCCGATATAACGCTACCTATTGGGTTGGTGCCAATGCGTTATTGAGACGCGAAGCACTGGATGCAATTGCAGAAGATGATATGGAGCGTGGTTACAAAATCACGCGTTACATCCAAGACCGTACCGTTATTGAAGACACGGAATCCAGTGTTGACCTTGCCGCACGTGGCTGGTCGTTATATAACTATCCCCAGCGTCTGGCCTACAGTGCTACACCTGCAGATTTTGGCTCCCTGCTTATCCAGCGCCGTCGCTGGGCCAATGGTGGGCTGATTATCCTTCCAAAGTTGATCGGGTATTTGATCCACCAGCCCCATCGCAAGATTGCCGAAGGCTTGTTACGGCTGCATTATCTGATTTCCATTGCGGCAGTGAATGTAGGTCTTTTATTGATGATGTCCCTGCCCTTTTCCGATAGCATCACGACTGTGTGGCTACCGCTGACTGCCCTTCCCTATTATCTGCTCTATGGCCGTGATTTGATGTTATGTGGTTATCGTGCAAGCGATTTGCTGCGAGTGTATGCACTCAATATATTACTGATCCCGGTAAATTTGGGTGGGGTACTCAAATCTCTGCAACAAGCGGTAACAGGTCAACAGATCCCTTTTGGAAGAACCCCAAAGATTAAGGGGCGTACAGCAACTGCCCCACTATATATCATCGCCATATTTGCAATTTTTACACAATGGTTGTTCAGTGCTTTTGGGGACTTTAACATTGGCCATTATAATCAGGGGGCTTTTGCTTTCCTGAACGCTGCCATTCTGTTTTATGCTGTTTTTATTTTCATCGGACTGCGTGATGGCTGGAGTGATATTGCAATCTTTTTCGGCAAAACAGCGCTTGTGTCAGAGTCGTTAGCAGATGACCTGATTTCGGAAGCTGATAATGTTGCTGTTTTAAGTAATCAACGACTTTATCAAAATGATACTCTCAGTGAAAAACAAGATAGTCGCATAAATTAATACATTGCGATGAATGAGATCAACCATGTGTTTTTCAATCTATCAAGCTGAAAATGTGTTTAAGTCCAGCTTGAAGTACTTCCTGTCCCCTTGTATCAAGCATTTTCTGATTATCATCGCTTCTATGCTGGCGCTACCAGTTTCTGCAGCAAATAACAATCAGGACAGAGTGTTTTTAACCTTCGATGATGGCCCAATCAACGTCACACTGGATTTGCTTGATGTACTTAAGGTACAGGGTATTAAAGCCACCTTCTTCATCAATGCCATCCATCTGGCAGGTCGTGGTGGTGAAAAAGAAGACCAATCACGGCTCGCACTGCGACGCATTATTGCGGAGGGGCATGTTCTGGGCAACCATAGTTATGACCATATGGGGCATAATCGGCCAGCAGGCATCTATTCAATCACAGCCTCTCAGGCATACAGCGATATTGAGTCAGATATAAATTACTTTGTTCCGGCTAATATTGCCCCTGTAAATATGGCATTGGGTCCGCTAGCTATACGTACGAACAACCAGATTAACTTAATGGCCCGACTGCCCTATGCCAATGTCTGGGTGCATCCACTTCTAGGTGAGTTTTGTCACTGGTGCGGGGTCGGCAAAGGTCCTTTTTGGCATCCTGATGCTCGTGCAAATGCTGGACAGGAAGTAAGTCCTTCTGGCGGCGAACTGGCGACATTATTGTTTGACCGTTATAAAATCATCAGCTACGGTTGGGATATTCAGTGGATGCCAAGTGACTGGAGTCTAGCAACCACAAACGAAACAATGCCTTCTGCTGAGGTAATCGAAGAAAAGATTATAGCTCTTTTCAATGAGGATCAAAACTGCAAGGATCTGGCGCCTTGCTCACGGCCGGTACGCAGTCACAATGTAGTTGTTTTAACACATGATTTTCTGTTTGAAAATGGAATACGTGGACGAGGCAAAGATGTCAACATGCCTCAGTTAATCAAATTGATTGAATCGCTCAAGGCCAAGGGATATATCTTTGACACACTCGACCGCTATCTCGATTGAACAAAAATTCATGCCATTAAACTGCTATTGCTTCTAACCCACCCTCAATGTTATTCAACTCATACAGTTTTATTTTTATCTTCCTTCCGGCGACTTTGCTGCTATTTCATGGATTGCGCCACAATGGATTCAATCGTGCGGCAATCTTCACCCTGATTGTTATGTCTCTTATTTTTTACGGGTGGTGGAGTGCAAAATATTTATTTCTGCTTATCCCGCTGATGCTGATCAATTTCAGCGTTGCCAATTTAATTGCATCACTGCGCAAAGATAATCGACGCCATAGGGCAAAAGCTATTTTAATACTCGGTCTGGGTATTAATCTGGGTGCCCTTGGTTATTATAAATATGCAAATTTTTTCGTTGATAATCTCAATACACTATTCGGGCTGGATTTGTTTTTGGCGTCAATTATTCTCCCATTAGGTATTTCTTTTTTTACCTTTCAAAAGATCGCCCTGCTAGTTGATGTCTACAATGGAAAAACCAGTCGGCTCAACCTTCTTGATTTTTCATTATTTGTTGTTTTTTTTCCGCAGCTTATTGCTGGCCCCATCGTGCATCACAGCGAGGTAATGCCACAGTTCAAACAGCTTGGAAAAATGCAGGCTAATTTATTCATATTGGGGATAACATTATTTGCGATGGGGCTGGCGAAAAAGGTATTGCTGGCAGACACTGCAGCTGTCTACGCCACACCACAATTTGATGCTGTAGCCAATGGGATTCAGCTTGGTATGGTAGCTGCCTGGAGCGGAGCATTAGCCTATACAGCCCAACTCTACTTTGATTTTTCCGCCTATTCAGACATGGCAATCGGCACAGGATTGATGTTTGGAATTCACCTGCCCCTGAATTTTGCCTCGCCCTACAAGGCCGCCAATATCATCGATTTCTGGCGCCGGTGGCACATGACTTTGTCACGCTTTTTGCGGGATTACATCTACATACCGCTTGGTGGCAATCGCAAAGGGAAGATACGCAGGTTTGTAAATCTGTTTGCTACGATGGTGTTGGGAGGTATATGGCATGGCGCTGGCTGGAGTTTCCTAGTGTGGGGAGCGCTTCATGGTGGATATTTAATGATCAATCACGGTTGGCGGGAGCTGCGCATTCGACTGGGACTGAGTTCGGAAGCCAGCAGCCAAGCAGGCAGGTGGCTTGCAAGGGGAATTACATTTTTGTCAGTGGTGGTTGCATGGGTATTTTTTCGTGCTTCTGATACGGAGGCCGCACTTTCAATGCTGAGTGCTATGACTGGCTTCCATGGAATTGGAACCCCCGGCTTATTTGGGTTTGAAGCTCCAGACAAATTGCCGCCTGCTCAATCAGTCGATAGCTGGTCAGGTTTAATTGTCGCATGCATACTTTTGCTGATGACATGGTTTGCGCCCAACACCCAGCAAATCACAGGCTATACTGGGCCAGAAGGCGCCTATGGCTCTGCCGTAACGGAACCTGGCCCGGCAGCACTAAGATGGAGTGGCTCATGGAAATGGGCAATATATACAGGGCTACTGTTTGCCGTCAGTTTAATGCTGATGTCTCGCGTTTCAGAATTTATTTACTTTCAATTCTGAGCCAGTTGATGAACAACCTCCCCGCATCACACGCTAAAAAATACACACTATTTGTCTTCATAACGGCATTTTTGATTGTTGCCTGTACGGTTGCATTCAATGCAGTCGTAGATCCCTATGGAATGTATCACTTAAGAGATATTTCTGGTTTCAATCAACATAAATCAGCAATCTATAATCGGGTGCGGCTGGCAAAAGCTTACGATGTACGCCGTATTAAGCCGGGTACGGTCATACTCGGCACTTCTCGCACCCATTTAGGTATCCGTCCGTCTCATCCAGAGTGGCCGGTAAATGGCTTACCTGTATACAACCTCGCTTTCGATGGCGCGACAACCAAAGAAATGTATTATTTCTTGCGACATGCACAGGCTGTAAAACCGCTTAAACGGGTACTTCTTGGTCTGGATACCTACCAACTCACTGACGCTCCTGGCACAACCCGTCCCGATTTTGACGCACAATACTTGTTACAGGAGGATTCCCGGTGGTCCCGGATAAGGTTATTTCTGGCCGATCTTAAAATATTGGTTAGTTATGACGCAATCAAGGACAGCATTGCGACGATTCGATCTCAAAATCCGGTTCAATCGGAATGGTTTGCAAAAGATGGTCAGCGTTTAGGAGAAATATTTTTCCGCCAACCTTGGGAAAACTTCCAAATCTTGGGTCCGCGAGGTTATTTCGATGAAATCAATAAACAGGAGGTACGTTATAAGCTGGAATGGCGCATTCCACATAGCAAATCACCCAGCATCAAGCCAAATCCTGATGTTCAGCCAGATCAAACAACATCACTCGGTTACATAAAACACATTATTGAATTTTGTCGAGCTCATAATATTGAACTCATACTGTATATCACACCATCGCATGCTCATCAGCTTGAGATAGCGGCTGCTACAGGTGAATGGTCGATCATTGAAAATGGCAAACGTGCTCTGGTGAAGTTACTAACAGTTGATGCCAATAGTCATCGAGCAAAGCAAGCATATTCTCTCTATGATTTTAGTAATTATTCTACTGTCACCAGTGAAGCGTTGCCACAATTGGGTAGTCGCGATGAAATGCAGTATTACTGGGAATCATCCCACTTTAAGGAAAACGTCGGCGATATGGTTCTTAATCGAATTTTTAACGCAGGTGCGGTGCCTGGTGATTTTGGCGTACGACTTGACAGTGACACAATTGAAGCGGCCCTGCTAAATATCCGCTTACAACAGAAAGTTTATCAAATATCGCATCATGATGATATTGCACGAATAAAATATGAAATCACGCAATATAAAAAGATACACCTGATTCAGAATTAGCCTGTTTCCGATGAACGGGGAAGTAACACGAACCAGCGCCAAACCTTAAAGGCAGGGCTATGAAGGCGGGTTTATCAAACTGAAGCAGCCTTTTCCAGAACGCTTTGATTTATAAAGGGCAAGGTCAGCGTATTTGAGTAGATCTTTCTGGCTTGTTCCATGATCCGGATAAAATGCGATCCCTATACTAGCGCTTAACATGACCGGTTCTCCCTGCAGCATTATTTTATCGGAAAGCTTTTGTATGATACGTTTAGCTACACCATAAACAGTATCTTTATGATCTAACTCATTGAAGACGATTACGAACTCATCTCCTCCGGGTCTTGCCAAAGTATCTGAATCACGAATTGAATCCCTTATGCGGTTAGCAGCTATTAATAGTGCTTCATCACCGGCAATGTGACCGAAGGTGTCGTTCACATTTTTGAACCCATCCAGATCAATGCTCATCACAGCAATCAAACAATTCTGGGAGGCTGCTTTTTGGCAAGCATCATTTAGGGCAGTATAAAGGTGATAACGACTTGCTGCCCCTGTTAATGTGTCATACAAAGCGATCTTCTCAAGCTTGTTTTCAGCGATTTTTCTGTCGGTGATATCCAGAATCGCGCCAGCCATATAGTCTTCGTTCAAAAAGGGAAAAACCGCTTTGTGAAATATCACGTCGTGGATTGAACCATCAGCATATTTAACCCTGGCCTCGTACTGCTCTTCTCCGCCTGAATCAAAAAGTCTTTGATCGGCCTCATGGTAGATCTTTGCTAGTTCAGGTTCCCAAAGATCGTGTACGCCATAGCCTACGAGTTCACTGGATTTTTTTCCGACATACTTTTCGAAGGGAATATTGCAATACACATACAACCCCTTCGAATCCTTAACAAAGATGGGTACTGGAATTGCATTTATAATTGCCTGAATCAAGGCGGATGTATCAGCTGGCTGCTGAGGTTCCATAGTGATGACTGTTTCCTGAATTTTTTGAAGAACATACCTGCATAGCTATGAATTGGCAGGTATGATTTTATGGATTTAACGAAAAGCCAATAGCTAAAGTAACATCATTTTATAACATGTATTTATGTATTTGTTAATTGCGGTAGAGCCAAAAAGCCGAGACCGCAACCGTACACTACTTCACCGACATGCCATGCTGTGTTCGCAAGCAGTATACCTCCAGTAAAAATCAGGGCTGCAAATTGCCTCCAGCATTTCGTTGTTTACGCGTTTACCGCAACGATCGGGCAACTATCTCGTTTGATACTTTAAAGCAGTGTTGAAACTTTTTCTATATTTTTAAAAATTAAAATTTAATTACATATATTCAATAGGTAATTGAACTTTATTAATGTTAATTAGATAGTAGTCAATTGATTTTTCTTGACTGAATTAACTTATCAATTTATATTACATTCCAATGTTCGTTAGATTGTAAGGTTGAATATGAAATCATCACGAGAAATTAAAAATCTGCTTTATGAGCAAGTAGCCAGAATTGGTAAAGCAGCATCTAGTCCTAAACGCCTGGAGCTAGTTGAAATTCTCTGTCAGGGAGAAAAAAGTGTAGAAAATCTTGCAGCAGACGCTGAAATTTCAGTCAAGTTAGCCAGCGCGCATTTGAAAGAATTGAAATCAGCCAGACTTGTTGTAGCCCGTCGTGATGGAAAAAACATGTTCTACAGTTTGGTCGATTCCAGGGTCGCTGATCTTTGGGTCATGCTGCGCGAACTCGCAGAGGAGCGTTTGCTGGAACTACAGGAAGCCATGAGGGGATTAGTGGCAAGTCCAGAAGGTTTGGCTCCGTTCAGTCGTGTTGATCTGCTTGCTCAAGCGAAACGGGGTGAGATTTTTGTTCTTGATGTGCGGCCTGAAGCTGAATATACCACTGCACATCTCCCTTATGCACGCTCTATCCCGGTATCTGAGTTAAAGCATCGCCTAAGTGAACTTCCGCATGATAAACCAGTGGTTGCCTATTGTCGTGGGCCATTTTGTCTGATGGCAAAAGAAGCGGTTGAAATGCTAATTAAAGAAGGATTTCAAGCAGTTCGCTTTGAAGACGGTGTTGCAGAGTGGCGCTTGCACGGATTGCCATTAGCCGATAACGCATAACCATTCAAACAGATTTACAGACAGGAGTTACACCATGTTTTTCAAACAATTTGCTACCAAAGAATCGTCACTCTCATACTTTTTAGGCTGCGGCACGCTTGGCAAGGCCATTGCTGTAGACGTGGTTGCCGGAGATGAAGAATGGTTTGTTGAGGAAGCCAAAAAAGCCAACGTTACGATAAGCCACGTTATCGACACCCATATTCATGCTGATCATTATTCAGGCGGGCGCAAACTTGCCTCTATGATTGGTGCCCCTTATTGCTTGCATGAAAGCGATACATCGGTGGTGAAATTCCCATTTCACCCCTTGCATGACAATGACGTCATCGAAGCCGGTAATGTGATAATTAAAGTACTTCATACCCCTGGCCATACCATGGACAGTATTTGCTTGATGGTTACAGACAAACGACGTGGCGAACAACCCTGGTTTGTTATAACGGGTGACACCCTGTTTGTAGGCAGTGTGGGGCGCCCTGATCTTGCGGGCAGAGAAAAAGCGATGGCAGGCATGTTATTCGATAGTCTGCATAGCAAGTTGCTTACATTACCGGATGAAGTGGAAATATTCCCCGGCCACCAGGCAGGAAGCGCCTGTGGCGCAGGCATTTCAGGGAAGCCCTCTTCCACCATCGGGTTCGAGAAACGTTTCAATGCCGGTTTGCACATCAACAACAGGGACGAATTTATCAGCTACCTCACCAGCGAAATCCAACCCCGCCCGGCAGAAATGGACAAAATGGTTGCCGCTAATATTGCCGCCTGAATTTATGGTGTAAGAGGGTTTATTTTGCAGGGGCAACGTATTTAATTGCCTTTATTTCCTGCCATCCCTCTTACACCCTGCCCGCAATAGACTGAAAAATCAATGGAACGACATAAATGAGCAATTCACAAACACTGCACGAGCAATACGGCAGTTACCAGCATGGTATTCGGCACAATCAATCCCAGTTTTTGCACCAGTTGCTGCAAGTATTTATGGTTGGATTAACGCTGGGCATGATGCGCACAGTAATCCCAGCGCTTGCCGAAAGCGAATTCGGCGTACCTAAAGGCTCATTCATGTTGTTAATGACTTTTGTGGTGGCGTTTGGTTTTGTGAAGGGTACACTCAATTTTGTAGCCGGTAGACTTTCTGAACGCATGGGACGCAAAAACGTGCTTTTATTAGGTTGGGTTTCTGCTTTGCCGATTCCCCTGATGATACTGTATGCGCCTGGCTGGAACTGGATTGTGGCTGCGACGGTATTGCTTGGTGTCAATCAGGGATTTACATGGTCCATGACACAAACATCCAAACTCGACATTACGCGTGCAGATCAACGCGGATTAACCATCGGCCTTAATGAATTCTCAGGCTATGTGGGCGTTGCCATTGCGGGTATTGTCACGGGCTACATGGCTCAGGCTTTTGGTGCACGGGAAGGATTACTTATTTTTGGCATGGTGGTTATAACGCTGGCCATTGCAATCACACTGATTTGGGTAAAGGAAACCTTGCCTTGGGCCAAGGCAGAGGGTGCGCGTCACGCAGCCGGAATGCTTTTGGCACCGAACCCCCGCTATCCAACCAATATTGCAGACAACCCTACTACCTGGGAAGTTTTCACGCTAATGTCCTGGCGTGACAAGCGCATGGCAGCCATCAGCCAGGCAGGATTAGTTGAAAAATTTGTCGATGCGCTTATCTGGGTGTTTTATCCGGTGTTTCTTTATCAGCATGGGCTGAATCTGGCAAATATCGGCTGGATTGTGGGTGTTTATGGCTTCGTATGGGGTGGTTCGCAATTCATCACAGGCAAGCTCTCTGATCATATAGGCAGACATAAACCCATCATTTTGGGCATGTGGATCTGTGGTGCAGGTGTCGGCATGATGCTGATGGGCGAAAGCGTGATCTGGTGGTCCATCTCTGCTGCGGTAACCGGGTTTGGCATGGCGCTGCTCTACCCTAACTTGAGTGCTGCAGTTGCAGATATTGCTCACCCAAACTGGCGTGGTTCCGCCATCGGTATCTATCGGTTCTGGCGAGACCTTGGTTACGGTATAGGAGCACTGGCGCTAGGCTTTGTAGCCAATTACAGTGGTGCAATCACATCCGGCTTCTGGCTTGTCACCATTGCCATGTTGGTCTCCGGATTGATCGTTTTGATATGGGGTGAAGAGACCCACCCAAGACTTAATCCAGCTGAATAATGCTTGCAGAATATATTTCGAAGAATGAGTTAACCTCGGCAATTTTTTCTAAAGGGTGATCTGATTGGCTCCTGATGAATACGATGCCTGGTATCAAACACCAAGGGGTAGCTGGATTGGTCAGACTGAATACCAGCTAATACGTACACTTCTTCGAGCAGAACCCGGATCAAGCCTTGTCGATATTGGGTGCGGTACAGGGTATTTCACCCGGCACTTTGCGAAGGATGGCTTGCTGGTCGCAGGTTTAGACCCTAATCAGTCGATGATCGACTATGCGCAATTGCATCGAGTAGCTGATGAACGCTACATTCGTGGCAATGCCGTCGCCCTGCCCTTTTCTGATTGTTCTTTCAAATATTGTTCTGCCATTACCTCTCTTTGTTTTATAAAGGATCAGGCTTTAGCTGTTTCTGAAATGGTGCGTGTTACGGAGACTCGCATAGCGCTTGGTCTTCTGAATCGCCATAGTCTGCTTTACCTGCAGAAAGGCAAAAATGGTGGATCTGGTGCCTATAAAGGGGCACATTGGCATACAGTGTCAGAAGTGTATCAACTGTTCTTCGGTTTGCCGGTAAGCAATCTGCAGATTCGCTCTGCAATTTATCTTCCTGGTGGTAATTTTATGGCAAGAAGCATTGAGGCAATAATGTATCACCGGCTTCTTCTTGGTGGTTTCCTCATCGTAACGGGTGATATTATTCATTAACACAGAAATAATTCTAGAATTTCACAACTGCATATGTATATACATTTCAATTCGCAACCCCATAATAATTATGGATTTTAAATACCAGAAATCTTTATGCTGGTTCCGTCGCGATCTAAGGTGTTTTGATCATGCGGCTCTTTATCATTCCTTAAAACATAGCAAACAAGTGTATTGCGTATTTGTTTTTGATACGGATATTCTGGCTCATTTGTCAGATAAAGCAGACCGACGAGTTGATTTCATTTGGCAAAGCGTTCGCGAATTGCAGCAAGCCCTGGAAAAACTGGGTGGAGGACTGATTATTCGCCATGGCAGCGCAACAGGAGAAATAACGACACTGGTGGAAGAATTAGGCGTCAATGCGCTTTATTTCAACCATGACTATGAGCCGGACGCGTTAGGCCGTGACGACATGATAAAGCAGCTTTTACAACCGCAAGGCGTCGACATCCACAGCTTCAAGGATCAAGTGATCTTTGAAAAAAATGAAGTGTTAACCCAAAGTGGCGGTGCCTATAACGTATTTACGCCATACAAGAATGCATGGTTAAAAAAACTGGATGTTTCTGCTATTCAAGCCTATCCGGTTGATAAATACATTACTTCGCTATTTCCGCAATCCAGCCCGATTCCAACCTTGGCGGATCTGGGTTTTGATAGTGCCGATTTAAAATTACCAATGGGTATGAGTGGAGCCAGTGCATTATTTGATAATTTCAAGCAGCGTATCTCAAATTATCATGAGCGGCGAGATTTTCCTTCGGCTAAAGGGCCATCGTATTTATCCGCCCATTTGCGATTTGGCACCCTGTCAATCAGAGAACTGGTCGGTTTTTCCCTTTCCCAAACTGGACCCGGCGCACAAACATGGCTCAGTGAACTCATCTGGCGCGACTTTTACCAGATGCTCCTGTATCACTATCCCCATGTTGTCAGCCATGCCTTCAAGGAAAAATTCGACAACATCAAATGGCCAGGTACAGATTCCCATTTTAAAGCCTGGTGCATGGGTCAAACGGGTTACCCTTTGGTGGATGCAGCCATGCGCCAGCTTAACCAGACTGGCTACATGCACAATCGGCTGCGGATGGTAGCTGCTTCTTTTCTGGTAAAAGATTTGCAAGTGGACTGGAAAAAAGGTGAGCATTACTTTGCGCAAAAACTGCTGGACTATGATCTTGCCGCCAATAATGGCGGTTGGCAGTGGGCGGCCTCAACGGGATGTGATTCACAGCCCTGGTTCCGCATATTTAATCCCATTACCCAATCAGAAAAGTTCGATCGCGATGGCAATTTTATCCGCAAATACGTGCCGGAGCTGAGCACTTGCGATTCAAAGATAATTCATACACCCTGGAAAATGTTGCCTGCGCAGCAAAAGGCATGCGGAATTATCATCGGGAAAAACTATCCTTTTCCCATAGTGGATCATGCTGTTGCACGTGAGATAACGCTAGAACTGTTCAAGAGGACAGGATAAATCGACTAGCGTTATCGCATACTCACAAGCCGCTGCAGTGATAAACTGTCATTTGCCAAGCCTATAATAAAACGAAATACTTATCTGAAATTGGAGTGCTTGATTGCAAACAGTTGCAGACATGACCGAACCTGCGGGTAATTTAATCGGTGTGATAGAAGAAGTCCACGGACCGGTTGTGGATATCCTGTGCGACCGTCTTCCTCCACTACATCAGGCTTTGTTTACCTCGTTTGACCATGAACACTTTGTTTTTGAAGTGCATCGCCATCTGGATGAGCGCAGAGTGCGCGCCATTACCCTGCATCGCACAAGCGGACTTAAACGCGGACAAAAAGTTTATGATAGCGGCGGCCCGTTAGAAGTACCTGTTACACCGGATTGCCTGGGGCGCCTGATTGATTTGTTTGGTGCACCGCTAGATGGTGGCGAGCCGTTTCCCGCGACTGAATTCAGGCGCATTATCAAGCCTCCCGCCCCGCTATCGGAAAGCATTGCTGCAAGCGGTATTCTGGAAACCGGGATCAAGGTAATCGATTTGCTCTGTCCATTTGTAAAGGGAGGGAAAACAGGGCTGTTTGGAGGCGCGGGTGTTGGTAAAACCGTCTTGATCATGGAGTTCATGCATGCCATCGTTAATTTGCACCAAGGCGTGTCGGTCTTTGCGGGTGTAGGAGAACGCATCCGCGAAGGGCATGAACTGTGGCATGAAATGCAGGATGCAGGCGTTATGCCTAAAACACTCATGGTGTTCGGGCAAATGGACGAATCGCCCGGGGTGCGTTTTCGCGTTGGGCTGTCTGCGCTCACCTATGCAGAATACTTGCGCGATACACTCTCCACAGAAGTCCTGTTTCTTATGGACAACGTATTCCGTTTTGTGCAGGCTGGTAGTGAAATATCAGGGTTGCTTGGACGTATGCCCGCCACTGTGGGCTACCAGCCAACACTTATGAGCGAAGTAGCGGAACTGCAAGATCGCATTATCTCCACTGGCAAAGGGAATATCACAGCTGTAGAAGCCGTTTACGTGCCTGCGGATGACATGACCGACCCCGCTGTAAGCACCATTCTCGCCCATCTTGACACAGTGGTAATTTTATCCAGAAACCAGGCCAGCAAAGGAATTTATCCGGCTGTTGATCCATTGCTATCCATGAGTAAAGTCATGGATAGATCATTTCTGGGGGCGCGACATTATGAAGTTGCCTCCGCTGTTCGGGAACATCTGGCGCGTTACCATGAGCTTGAAGACATCATTGCCATGCTGGGTGTGGAATCGTTATCTGAAGAAGATCACCGAATAGTATTGCGTGCTCGCAGACTTCAACGCTATCTGACCCAGCCTTTCCACGTGGTGACTGAGCACACGGGAATCAAGGGATTATCCGTGCCGCTGGTCGACACGTTAACAGATTGCGAGGCATTTTTGCGTGGCGATTATGATAATACACCTGAAGAAAAGTGCTACATGCGTGGCACAATGCAGGATTCAGTTAAATGACCTCATTCGTCATCCATTTGCAAAGTCCTACTCAATCACAGCAGATTGAAGAAGTAACCAGTTTTGTCGGGCAAGATGAATCAGGCAGCTTCGGGATTCAGGCCGGACACGAACGTATGATGACTATTCTGTCATACGGTTTAGCACGTTATCGTACTCTGGAAGGAAAGTGGATATATCTCGCTTTGCCGGGTGCTGTACTCTACTTCGTTGGCAACGGACTGTACATTACTACTCGCCATTTCTACATGGACACAGACTACCAGCAAATCAGCAATGTGCTGCTGAAGCAATTACTGGACGAGGAAGAATTACTTCATACTGTAAAAGAAAGCATTACACGGCTTGAGCAGGAAATGTTGCGGCGTATGTGGCAGATGCAACGTGTTGCCAGTTGAGCTATGCTGAAGAAGCAGTGTGGATAAAACGATGGAAAACAGCGATAAGCTCAGGCACAAGGTTGAACAGCAAGCCAATCGGATGCAACAGGCTGAAAGTGATCAGGATTCTTTAGTTGCCCAGACAATCTATCTGGGCACCCTTGCTATACTCTTTGTATTGCCAGTCATAGGTGGCGCATATCTGGGTAATTGGCTGGATAATATGGCTGCGGGTTATTCATATAAATGGTCAGTCGGGCTCATCGCGTTAGGTGTAGGGGTGGGGGTATTTAATGTCTATATGTTCGTTCGGGAGCACGGATAATGGAAAACGCAGTGATACTGTTCCATATCGGACCATTTGGCATCTCGAATATTATCGTCGTTACCTGGGGCATCATGGCTGGGCTGGGTCTTTTTTCGTGGCTTGCCACTCGCAACATGATACTCGATCCCGGCCCCTTGCAAACAGTACTGGAAGGTATTGTTTCTGCAATAGAAGATGCTATTCAGACAGTATTTCCGCATAAAGCGCTCATGTTGTTGCCATTCATCGGTACATTGTGGATTTATATTCTGATAGCCAACCTGATCGGCTTAATTCCCGGCATTCCCTTTCCCACCAGTAATCTGTCTGTCACTGCTGCACTTGCCGCATTGGTTTTCCTTTCTGTGCCATGGTATGGTATCCGCAGTGATGGATTCAGCACCTACATGCGACACTACATGAGCCCCAGTCCTCTTTTACTGCCTTTCCATATTATCAGCGAGATTTCACGGACAGTTGCTCTCGCAGTTCGACTATTTGGCAATATGATGAGCTTGGAGATGGCTGCTTTGTTGGTGCTTCTTGTGGCAGGACCACTTGTTCCCATACCGCTATTAATGCTGCATATTGTGGAAGCGCTGGTGCAGGCTTATATATTTGGTATGCTAGCGTTAATCTATGTTTCTGGCGCTATACAATCGCAAGAATTAAGAAAAGCCAATGGATAAAACGAGTATGAGATTCAAACGGAACTTTTCATCAATTTAAGTAGTTCTCGTCCAGAAACGCTGCAACTCCCTCTCCCCTTGTGGGAGAGGGTTGGGGAGAGGGGTTAAATTTCAAGGCATTACCACCCTCTCCCTAGCCCTCCCCCATCAAGGGGGAGGGGAA